>CAZBKC010000045.1:0-13756 GCA_964492345.1 uncultured Steroidobacter sp.
GGCTTCCGTCAGCCGCCGGGGAATGTGCTGCTGGCGTTCCGGCCGAAGGCGAAGTAAGGGGGACGGCCGCAGGAGCCCATGTCCAATACCTGAACAAGTTCAGCGCATTTCCAGTCCCTGCAGCCCCGTCCTTGGGCGGAATGCGTGAGTCGCTCGAAAGCCGGACTCGCTGTAACGAGTCGAATCAACACCCAATGTACCCTCGAACCCGTGCCACATCAGTTGACTGCCATCCGAGGTATCGACCCCTACCAGGCGCTCGCTGCGATTCAGATGCTGGAGCAATCGTGTGTTGACTCGCGACCACAAATCGCCCGCCACCCTGACCCCGGTTTCTCTCTGCATAGACAAATGTCCGAATGGAGTCTCAGCAAAACCCACGTCAGTCGGCAGGAATTGATGATCATTTCCCGGATACGGCACTGCACCTGAAACATTCGGCCCCGTCGGAAACAACAGATCGATGTTCTTCGTCACTGATCCGGTGTTCTGCATGGCTTGGCCCAATGACTTGCTGTCGCCTCCACTCAACGGCTGAATCAGCCCTGCCGAGAACCCGGAGAATCCGAGCAGATCGTTGACCTGCGCCGCAGTGAGCGTCTGATTCGTGAACTGAACGAAGTCGAGTTGATTGGCAGAGTCGGCAAACCAGTTCGTCACACGCACGCTGTCCGTGGCTGACCCGTTGCGGGTCATCAACAGATCGTCGCCCGAGCGCGAGAACGTTACTTGCGAGTTCGTGAGATTGGTGAAATTCAGCCGATCCAGTGCCGAATCCGTACTGTAGTTGTCGATCACATCAGCGCCGTGACCGGAGGAATAGCTGTAGATGTCGGCACCGTTGCCTCCGATCAATGTGTCGTTCCCTGCACCGCCCGTCAGCGTGTTGTTGCCATCGTTGCCTGTCAGAATGTTGTTGAGCGTATTGCCTGTGCCATTGACATTGCCCGAGCCCGTCAGCAGGAGATTTTCGACGTTGTTGCCGAGCGTATAGGTGACTGACGCCCGAACGGTGTCAGTGCCTTCGTTGGCGTTCTCCGTGATGGTGATGCCGCTGCTGCGACCTACGATGTAGATGTCATCGCCCTGACCACCTCTCAAGGTATCGGTACCTGCAGATCCCGGATCGAGCGTGTCATTGCCGGCTCCGCCTGTCAGCGTATTGTTGCCGCTGTTGCCAGTAAGAATATTGTCGAGCGCGTTGCCGGTACCGTTGATCGCGGACGAACCCGTCAGAGTGAGATTCTCGACGTTTGCGGCGAGCGTATATGTAACTGACGACCGAACAAGATCCGTACCTTCGTTCGCATTCTCCGTTACGATGTCGCTGGTCTGTGCAACCACATAGATATCGTCGCCAAGACCTCCAAGCATCGTGTCGGAACCCGCTCCACCGTCCAACGTGTCGTTACCGGAGCCACCGCTCAGCGTATTCGAACCACCGTTACCCGTAAGGATGTTATCGAGGTCATTGCCGGTACCACTGATGCCAGAAAATCCCGTAAGCGTCAGGTGCTCGACGTGGTTCCCCAGCGTGTATGCAATCGAAGATTGCACCAAGTCCACGCCCTCTCCTGCGTACTCGATAACAACATCCCCGACCTGTGCAACAACGTAGACGTCATCACCGCGCCCCCCATACATCGTGTCGTTGCCCGAACCGCCGTTGAGAGTATCGTCGCCTTCCTCTCCGCGAAGTATGTTGTCCCGGCTGTTGCCGGTCAGAATGTTGTTTGAAGCATTGCCCACGCCATCGATGGCGGAGAATCCGGTCAACGTCAGATTTTCAACATGATCCGGCAACGTGTAAAACACAGAAGATTGAACGAGATCGGTACCCTCGCTCTCGAATTCGATGACCTCATCCCCGTCGACGTCGACGATATAAGTGTCATCGCCCGCCCGTCCGATCATGGAATCCGCGTTACCGAGCCCATTCAGAACGTTCGCGCCGGCGTTTCCGATCAGAACGTTCTGTTCGTTGTTTCCTGTGGCATTGATGGACACAGTGCCTTGCAGAGTCAGATGCTCGACGTAAGCCGGCAACACAAAATTTACCGAACTGAACACGGTATCGATCCCGCCATTCAGCAATTCCACAACAGCATCCGATGGATCGTCCACCAGGTAAGTGTCGTCGCCATGGCCACCCACCATTTGATCGATGCCGCCACCTCCTTCGATAAAGTCATCGCCGCCGTAACCGTACAGGACATTATTCTCACTATTGCCGATCAACCGGTTATCCAGTTCGTTCCCGGCACCGACGACAGCCTGACCCACGAGCGTCAGATTCTCGATGTGCTCACCGAGGCGGAAGTCGCTGCGCGCAATGATCAGATCGATGCCGCCGGCAGCATCCTCCTTCACGAAATCATCCGGGCTGTCTACGAAGTAGGTGTCATTCCCCGCACCGCCATACATCCAGTCGGCACCCTCCTCTCCATCGAGTACGTCGTCGCCAGAACCGCCCGTCAGCAGATCGTTTCCCGCTTGTCCCAGCAGCACGTCGTCGCCATCATGGCCATACAGCGCATCTCCACCCGCTGACCCGGCGACCGTATCGTCTCCATTGCCACCTTCGATACGCACATCATCGACATTGATCCACAGCATGGATGAAGCGGACTGCTGCGATTCGTCGGTCGCAGTGATCCGCAGCCCGACGACACCCGCGTCATTCGCTGATGGATTTCCAGACAACATGCGAGTGGCTGGATCGAAGTTCAGCCAGGATGGCAACGAACCGTTCCCGGCCTGCGCTACTGAATAGGCAAGTGCGAACTGTGATTCGGCATCCGTGAATGCATTCAGAGGTATGGTGTAGCTGAACACCTGACCGGGGACGATGCTTCGCGGATCGAACGTCAGGTTGACAGCTGGTCCCGCATCCAGGCCGTTGGCACACGCCTCGATTTGCTCGGCGCTGTAGCTATATTTCAAACCACCGTCGTACAGCACAAAATTTTCGATCCTCCGGTCGATTCCGGAGGAGAAAGCCATGTAGACGGTAACGCCGAAACCTTCGCCATTGATAACCAGATGCGAACCGCTTCGGTCGATGTAAAGGTCGGTGACTCGAATGTCCACATCGGATGAGAACTCGACGGTGTCGTAACCCGCAACTTCATCGATCCTGTCGTAATCGCTGCCTGGGCCGATTCCGTAGTACAGGTCATTGCCTTCATTCCCGCCCATCGAGTCGCCTCCCTCACCCCCATGGATTCGGTCATTTCCCAACCCGCCCCACAGATAGTCAAAGGACCCACCCCCGATCAGCACGTCATCGCCGGCGCCGCCGAAGATCACATCATGGTCACCACCACCATCCAGTACATCGTCATCATCGTCGCCGTAGATGGAATCCTCTCCCGCGCCGCCAAGGATGTGATCGTTACCGCCGCCGCCGTAGAGTCGGTCTCCGCCTCCTCGACCTTCGATGTAGTCCTTGCCGGATCCGCCGTAGATTCGATCCCATACGCTCCCACCTAACAAGTGATCGTTTCCACGACCACCGTCAATGATGTCTTCGCCACCGAGCCCCGAAATGACGTCGTCTCCATCGCCACCGTAGAGACGATCGTTATCGCTACTGCCCGTTATCGAATCGTTTCCGTCTCCACCATCGGCATAGTTCCTGCCGCCGCCAACAGCGATGACGTCGTCGCCGGCGCCGCCCAAGATCTGATCAGCACCGCCACTACCGTTGAGCACCTCACCTGCATCGGTGCCAACGACACGATTCAAACCGGCATAGATACGGAAATTGATCCACTGTACCGTCGACGATCCGGATGCGTCGGTCGCTTGAAGCCCAATGGTGGCGTCACCTGACGCGTTACCTGGGACTGTTCCATTGAGCGTGCGGCTGACTGGATCGAACGTCAGCCACGAAGGTGGCTGGCCGGCATCCGTGTACACGGAGTAGACAAGATCATCTTCGCCCGTGTCGCTTTGAGTATCGACAAACGCATTGACGGGCAACGTATACGCAACAGTCTCACCTGTCCCAACAACGAGTTCCGGGCTCGCCAACAGCGTGGCAGGGTCCGAATTGGCTCCAGTCACCAGGAGTTCGATCTGCTCAGCCGAATAGACGTACGGCAGTCCGTCCAGGTACATGGTGAAACGTTCGATCGGGCGCGTCGCACTCCGATACCAATTCTCGATGGTCAACTGGTCAGAACCCGCCGCAATTACCAGGTCATAGTCTGTTCGCGTGACAGTGAGAGATGACAGTCGGATACCGGAATCAGGCATGAACTCGACGCGATCATCCAATCCATATCCGTCCCGGACAGTGTCCCGACCAAAACCGGAGGAAAAGTAGTAGATATCGTTCCCCTCGCCGCCATCCAGTTCGTCGTCCCCGGCGCCGCCAAAGATCTGGTCTTCTCCACGACCTGCAAGGATTCGATCGTTCCCGGCGCCGCCGTGCAGTTCGTCGTCGCCCGCCCGTCCTTCAATATGGTCGCTACCGTCGCCACCCATGATGCGATCGTTGCCTTCGGCACCGATCAGGACATCATCCGCAGGCGAACCAACGATGAGGCCGGGATCGTACCTCAATGTGAAAACCGATCGTGCCCCGAGACCGGCTGCGTCGCGCACGGTGATCTGTACTGCCAAGGTAGCGGCATCCGCTTGCGACGTCGAACCACTGATCGTTCGAGTGACCGGATCGAACGTGAGCCACAAGGGCAGGTTTCCGCCACCTGCAAGGGATGCTTGATAGATCAGTGGTCCCGACTCCGGGTCAACGAAGGCATCGACTGGGATCGTGTAGCTCAACACGTGCCCACGCCCGATGTCCTGATCCTGCAAGGGCGACTGGAGGACAGGCCGTCGATTACCGGAAATCCTGTCCTGGATCTGCGCGCTGTTCCACACCGTCCCGTCGTCGAACTCGAACCGTTCAATGGGCTGGGTTTGACCGCCGGTCGCGGAACGAATCAGGATCTCGACTCTGTCGCCGTTGGCCGCTGAACCGATCCGAACGGTCAGCGAATCCGGTGAATCCGTAAGTACGATGTCATCCGGCAGAATTCCGGGGTCGAAGCGCAACACATCGCCAGAACCGCTTTCGTCGTAGATGATGTCCATTCCATCGCCCACGCCAATGCGATAGACATCATCTCCTGCGCCTCCAGAGACGTAGTCTGCCCCCGGGCCGCCTCTGAGATCGTCACTCCCGCCTCCGCCCTCCAGTAGATCTGCGCCGCCCTCGCCACTGAGCACATCCGCGACGCTTGTCCCCGTGAGAATGTCGGACTGCGTCGTACCGACGAATGCCCCGGGCGCCGTATATGCGCTCGCGACGAAGTTGACCGGAGGCTCCGCGGCAGGCGCCAGTGTCGTGAGGTATTGAGACGACTGCCGATACCAGTTCGTCAACACCAGCACCTGCGTACCGGACGGCAGGCCGAATGACGAACCATCGCCCCGTTCGAACAGAACGTTCCGCGCGGCGAATGTGCTGGTATCCACCCAGTTGCCAACGGCGCCACTGTAGGTCAACAGCAAGTCATCGTTCCGACGCCTCAACCCGACTTCATTGCTGGCGACGCCGGACGCCAGCCAGATACTCTGGTCGAGGCCCATCGAACCCGGCTGAAACGTGTGCCGGAGGGCCTGGTGATCGAGCGCGGGGCCATCTTCAAACTCCGCTGCAACGAGCGCATTGAAAGTATCCACGCTCATGTAGGCATGGTCGGTAGCAGAGAAGTAGATGCGTACGGTAGAACCCGACATCCGCACCTGAACGTCTTCTCGCCGAACGCCCGCACCGAACACGATGGAGTTCTGTCCTGCAGTGTCGGTGATCTGTATCGGACCGGTGCCAAGATTCAGAGCGTACTTGTCGTTGCCTGCTTCTCCATACAGCGCGTCATTTCCAGGAGAGCCGATCAGCGTGTCATCGCCTGCGCCGCCCTGGAGGACGTCCGAACCGAGACCGCCGTGCAGCGTGTCATTGCCATCCTCTCCAAAGAGCCGGTCATCGCCATCGCCGCCTTCCAGATAGTCGTCCCCCGATTGCGAGCCGGTGCCGTTGCCGCCATAGAGATAGTCGTCTCCGGCGTCGCCGAACAGGCGGTCGTTGCCACCCATTCCCCAGATCGTATCGTTGCCGGCACCACCGTGAATTTCATCGTTCCCCTGAGCAAGATTGGAATAATCGCCAGTGATCAGATCGGCACCTGTGCCGCCATCGACGAAGTCATCGCCCGCCCCTGCATGAATGGTGTCGTTGCCGGCCTCGCCGTAAAGCACGTCGTCACCACCTCCACCATCGATCAGATCATCGCCGTCGCCGCCGTAGATCGTATCGTTGCCGTGAATGCTCAGCGGTTCTGCCAGCAGGTTGCGCAACCCGGGGCGCAGATCGGCATAGCCGTTCGTAAAGTCGCCCTGCAACCGGTCATTCCCCGTGCCGCCGATCAGAAGGTCGTCGCCGCCACCGCCGAACAGCGTGTCGTCGCCATCCCCTCCATCCAGGATGTCATTGCCGTAGTTGACGACATCCCCGGCGAGCGCATTGCCATCGAACACCATGTTGGTGACATAGCCGCCGGCGTCGTATGTCGCCAGGAACGGCGCGCTCTGCAGGTAGAGATCGCCACCGAGCACGTCGTTGCCGTCACCACCGATCAGCACATCATCGCCGGCGCCCGCATACAACTCATCGTCGTCCGCACCGCCATCCATGAACTGGTTGCCGCCATCGGCATTGATGTAGTCATTGCCCGCCTCACCGAAGAAGCGGTCGTTGCTGCTGCGCCCCGGTGTGGCGAGCCATGTGACGCTACCGCGCTGATGCAATACCGCCTGATCGATCAGTTGCTCCCAGCCGGACACCGTTTGATCGATGACGTCATCGCCTTCGCCGGCATACACCACGTCATTCCCGCCGCGAGTGAGTATCCAGTCGTTGCCATCGCCTGCCTCGATCCGGTCGTTGCCCACCTCGTGGGCGAGGTTGTACTGCCCCAACGGTCCACCCTGCCCGGTGGCCTGCAGCATGGCGCCATCGTCGATGATCCAGTTGAAGCCGCTGTCGCCGTAGATGTGGGAGTCGCCGAACCCGCCGGCCACACGGGCGAACGGTGTGTCATAGACCGGTTCAGTGGCTTCGCTCGCGTAAACGATCTCCGTCTCACGACGGTTGAACCAGTAGCCCGCCGTCTCCCATTCCCTGAAGTTTCCGGTACTGCCGTAACGACCGTTCGCGTTGATATCCGCTTCTGTCTGTTGCGGAACCGTGGCTCCTGGATTGGCGACGGTGTAGGTGGAGGCGCCGCTGGGCGGTACGTACGTCTCTGCCTCCTGCAGCGTCAGGCCCAGGCGAGTGCCGGACATCGACTGAAAGTTCTCGATCGTGAGGCGCCGACCGTCTTCGAGCAGAACAATCAGATCGCTGCCGTTGCGCTGGTAGCGGTTGCCTTCGTCATCTTCGTAGTGGCCGGGCGAGCCGGCGATCTCCCAGATATCACTGCTGCCCAGGGTGTAAGCGGAGCTGTCTTCCCGCTCCACCACGATGAATCCGGCGCCATCGCTGTCCCGGATGTTGACGCTCCTGACGCCTTGATTGATCTCATAGGTATCGCTGCCAGCACCTCCGTTCAACGTATCGCGTCCGCTACCTGCGACCAGCCAGTCGTCTCCGCCGCCGCCCTCCAGATAGTCATTGCCCTCACCGCCATCGAGTACGTCGCTGCCGTTGCCATGACCGCCATAGATCCGGTCGTTGCCTTCGCCACCGGTGATCGTGTCGTCCACGCCTGAACGGCCGAACACGATCCGATCGAGCGTGTCGGCATGCGGCCAGGGCGCCGTACTGAAGACGTTG
Source organism: uncultured Steroidobacter sp. (assembly GCA_964492345.1). GTDB lineage: Bacteria > Pseudomonadota > Gammaproteobacteria > Steroidobacterales > Steroidobacteraceae > Steroidobacter. Next base: position 7,847 of record CAZBKC010000045.1, read on the forward strand.
CCGCTTTGCTGGTCGATCAGGACCGCATCCGCCGGGCCGGCGAGCACGGCATCACGGCGGTTCGCCTCCGCCAGTACCTGGACATAGGCCAACCGGTCGCTTAGCCACCGATCGCTGAAATTCGCTCTGCTGGCTGCACGTTCTTCCGCAGACAGAGTCATATCCGCCTGCCACAGTGCATACAGATCTGCGTACACGCCTTCCATGGTGGCATCGAGCAGCGTCTGGCTGGTCGCATCGTTCCCTTGCAAAACAACCATGCGGGCATCGTGCAACGCCATCAGCACCGAGAACTTCGTGGCGGCCTCGGATGCGGACAGGCTGCTGGCACTACCGACATGCAGCGATCCCGCAAGCGCCTGGAATGCGTTGCTGTCCGTCAATGCCGCGAGATTCGCATACAGCGCATCACGGTCGCCCTCGGCGGTCGGCGTGACCGGACCCAGCAGCGTCGTTCTGAGATCATCCACCAACGATTCCAGCGTACGATCCTGGGTTTGTGCAGCCGCCCGCATCAACTCGTCGAGCCTGCCCTGCGTCAGGCCCGGATCGAGTTGCGACAACACTGCCTGCACCGCCAATGCGTCCGACAGACGGACGATGGAATGATTGGCCACCGGCACGGCGGAACCCTCGATCCGAACGTCTATCGTCGTACCCACCAGAATGCCAAGCCCCGCAGTCGCGGATAAACCGTCGGCGGCGCGCACATTGGTAATGGTGCTGCCTGGAAGCGATCCGGGAGCGCCCAGAAAATCGAGCAGCTGACCCATCGCACCGACAAATCCGGGGGCGTTGTAGGTATAGGCTGAGGTAACGACATTCGAATGATTCACCGCGAATGCCTGCGCCAGGAAGCCGCCCAGGCTGTGACCTGTGACGGTGAACCCTTCGGCCGGAGTCAGCAGCCCATCGGTCATCAACTGCTGATAGAACTGCAGCAGCGAGATGTACTGCGGCATGAGCACGATGCTGCCCGCCGACATGATGTTGACGATGTCGGTCAGCAGATCGGCGGGACTCAGTGGATCGGTGCCCGCAATCGCAAATACCTTCTCGCCGGTGGCCCGGTTCTGAAGCAGAACCGCGGAGAAGCCGGTCAGGCTCGGCGTGGATTGCGAGAGAACGTTCCAGGTGGCGTCGAATTGCTGTGCCTGCGACGTCGACATGCTCGCGTCAACATAGCGGGCCACGTTGGCCTGCGATGTCCCCGGCGCCAAGTTCGTCGCATAAGCCGCGGATGCCGTCTGCGCGTACACGCTTTGCTGTATCACAGTTGTCATTGCTTGCTTCCCTTTACGAAGATCATTTGGTCGAGTCCCTGACTCATTCGAGGACACGAATTGCTGCTAGGGTGAAAACCGAAAGTAAAGCCGTCTCCACCCGTTCTTCCGTAAGACACCGCCTCACCAAGGAGCTTGTTGTCTGATTTTCTGTAGATTGCGGAATACCAGCGCGACAGGCGTCCTTGGCCTTTCTCTGGGTCTGCATCCTTACCGATCACGATCTCCTGTCGCAGAACGTACCGGTACTCTGGCCCGTAGGAGTATTCTCGATTCTTCGCCGTCGCGTACCTGGAAAGCTGATCGTATTCGGCCGGTGACAACGTCACCGTCTCATGGACCTTCACTCCACCATCCTTCTTGCACAGTTCTTCCATCTGTCGGTCGAGCGCAAAACGCTCACAGCCGGCCAATGACAAGAGGGCAATACTTAACGCAGACGCAGCAACTATGCGGCGCATTCGAGCACTCCTTCTTCAGAAATCTGACTCAGGCCCGTAACGGTGAATCCTTCAGTCGGGGCCAGCAGTCCGTCGGCCATCAACTGCTGATAGAACGCTGCGGCGGGCTCGCCCTGCTGAGAGCGTGCAAGGACTGCATGGCTCAGAGCTATCATCCTTTCCCGCTTCCCATCGATGTTGTTCGAAATCGCATCCAGTTCCCGATCCTTGATGCTTCGCTTGAGCCTATGCTGCCGCTCGTGACAGCGTCAAGCGCATGGCCACCGATCGATATCTCTCACCTGAAAACATCAGCGACTAACCGGAGAAGCCATAAGGGGGCCTGCGATTACCTCTCCATCCCCGCCTCGCTCACCACTCTCTGTACCGGCGACAGCAGATACTCCAGCACCGTCCGCTTTCCCTGCACGATCTCCGCCGATAGCTGCATGCCTGCCGCGAGCGGCAGCGTGAGAGTTCCCGCTTTCAGCTGTTGATCATCAAGTTGCACCAGTGCCTTGAAGGTGAGTGGGTACTCGCCAGCGGATGCTTCCGATTCATTCCTTGCCGCCGTCGCAGAATCTGCACTCACGGTCTTCACGACGCCTTCCAGCATTCCGTACTTCTGGAACTGGTAGGCGGCAATCTTCACCCTGACGCGCTGATTCGGCGCAACGAAACCGATGTCCTGGTTCTCGATCGAGACTTCAGCCAGCAGCGGTTCATCCTGCGGCACGAGGCTGAGTAGAACGGTGCCGGGCTGGACTACTGCGCCGACCGTGGTAGTCGCGAGTTCCTTGACGATTCCCGCCTGCGGGGCACGCAGTTCGAGCAGGCCCTGCTGAAATGCGAACTTCTGCTGTTGCTGTTCGAGGCGGGTGATCGCGCTGATCGTTTCGAGCCGCGCGTTGTGGAGGTCGTTCAGATAGCTGCTTCTGACCTGGGCGAGGCGCTGATCGGACTGCGCGATGCTGGCTTCAAGGGAAGCGACCGTGGCGCGTTGCGCTTCGAGATCCTGCGCCTTCTCGATGGCTTCGCGCTGCCTCTCTTCCGCCTGGATGGCTCCGACGAGATTGTCATTGGCGAGTTTCTGGTAGGCGCGTGCCGTCTTCTCGTAGCTGGGAAGCGTCGCGTCCAGCTTCTTCAGCAGCTCATTTGCCGCAGTGAGTTCCCTGCGGGCGCGCTCGCGTGCCGCGGATTCCTGCCCGATCGCATCCAGAAACGATTGCCGATGACTCGTGTATTGCGCCGCGACTTGCGAATAGAGCGTTGCGTCATCGCCCGATTCGCGGGGTATGGGCTGGTCCACCAGCTCCGCCTCGATCCGCCGCAACTGGAGTTGCTGCAGTTGCAGTTCGCGTTCGGTAGCGCTGGTGTCAGCAGCCGCGACGGTCGGGTCGAGGCGCACGAGCACCTGGCCCTGACTAACCTTCGTGCCTTCTTCCACCAGGATCTCGCGGACGATGCCCGCATAGGCAGGCTGTACGATCTTGACGTACGTCTGCGGCACCAGGCGCCCCTGCGCCACGGCCACGATGTCCAGTTTGGCGACCATCGACCAGAGCAGAAGGATGGCGAACAGTGCACACACCGCCTTCAGCACAGTGCGCGAGCCCCGGGCGGGGTCCGCCGTCTCGATCTCGAACAACGCCGAGGCGATGCGAATATTGAGGGGCTGCGACGTGGTTTCTTCTGCGGCACTCATTCGGTGTCTCCTCCATGACCCTCTCCTGTGCCACGCGCCTGGGAGGGAACCGCACTCAGCTTTTCGCCGATGCGGACGATCTCATCGACCTGCAATGACTTGGGCAAGGCATGCGCGATGAAGAGGATCGTGACTCGCCCCTTCAGCGCGTTGATGGTGCGTCCCAGTTGTTCGGCCGTCACGCCGTCCACACTGCTCGTGGCTTCGTCGAAGATCAGGATCTTCGGCCCCTTGATCAGGGCTCGCGCGATGGCGACGCGCTGTCGCTGACCGCCCGAGAGGCCCGCCCCGCGCTCGCCGATCTGCGTCTCATAGCCGTTGGGCAGCGATTCGATGGTGGAGTGGATCTCCGCCATCCTGCAGGCGGTCACCACCTGTTCGAAGGATGCGAATGGATTCGCGATCCGCAGGTTGTCCAGAAGAGTGCCCGAAAACAGCGTGGTCTCCTGCGGCACCACGCCGAAGTTGCTGCGCAGTTCGTTCGCGGAGAGATGTCGAACGTCGATACCGTCGATACGGATCGTGCCCTGCGTGGGCTGATAGAAACTCTGCATCAGCTTCGACAGCGTGCTCTTCCCCGCGCCGGATGGGCCCATGATGGCGATGAGCTGTCCGGGAGCGACCTCGAGACCGAAACCATCGTAGAGATGAGGCAGATTGTCGGCATAGCGAAACGACAGGTTCTCGATCTGGATCGCCCCTCGTCCCGCCTGGGCACGCGCTTTGGTCAATCGATACGGTTCGGTCGGCGCGTCCATGATGTCGCCCAACCGTGCGACGGCGATGCGCGCCTGCTGGAACTGCTGCCACAGGCCTACCAGCCGCAGCATCGGCTGTGACAGACGCTGGGCGAACATCTGGAAGGCCACCAGCATGCCGACGGTGAAGCCGCTGGAACCCATCACGAGGTAGGCGCCGAATGCCAGCACCAGCAATGTCATGATCTGTTCCAGACCGTTGGCGAGCGTGCCGTAGGTATTGCCGAGCTGCCGGGTTCTGAACGAGGCGGACAGAAATGCGGCCAGCAGGTCCCGGTACCGGTGCTGGAGCTGTGGTTCGAGTTGAAGCGATTTCACCGTTTCCAGGCCGGCGATGTACTCGGTCAGAAATGCCTGGTTGGCCGCTCCGCGATGGAACTGCTCATCGAGCCGACGCCGCAACAACGGCGCCGCCAGCAGGCTCACGCCCACGATCAGCAGCAGTATCGCCATCACGATCAGGGTGAGCTTCACGCTGTACCAGAACATCACCGCGACGAAGATCAGCAGGAACGGCAGGTCGAGCATCAGCGTCACAGCCGCCGAGCTGACGAACTCCCGGATCGCTTCGATGCCCTGCAGACGGGCTGCAATCACGCCAGTGGGACGGTGCTGGAAATACAGGGGCGGCAGCCTGAACAGATGCTCGAACACGTGAGTGCCCAGCACCGCATCGACGCGGTTGCCCGTATGCAGGACGAGATACTGGCGCACCCACGTCAGTGCCGAGGTGAATACGATGAACACGGCCATGCCGACGGCGAGCGCAATGAGCGTGCTCTCGGTGCGATGAACCACGACCTTGTCGATGATGGCCTGGGTGAACAGCGGAAACGCCAGCGACAGCAACTGCAGCACCAGCGATGCCAGCAGCACTTCGCGCCAGATGGGCTTGTGCCTGAGGAGCTCCGGGACGAACCAGGAGAAGCCGAATCGGCGCCGTATCTGCGCGGCAGCGTCGGGGTCGGAGGCCGCTGCGATCTGCGACGTACACCGGAGAATCCGGCCCGTCATTCGTCCAGACAGTTCCGGCAGTGGCACGGCGCGGGGGTTTGATTCCGAGGGATATGCAACCCATGCCGTCGAATCGTCGACCTGGAGAACGATGCACCAGCCAACCCGGCCGCACGATTCCCCGATGGAATCCGTCTCCGTCCGGATCTGGATGGCGATCGGCAAGGGCGCTTTCGGAAGAGCCATTCCCTCGGTCCGCATCTCAACGTCGAGTCCGATTTCCCGCCCCAGGGCAATGAGATCGGCCACCGTGGGGTCCGGACCCCACCGCCGCGCCGCGGCTGCCGCGTCGAATGAGCGCTGGTGGAGAACGCAGAACGTGGACAGCAGCCACAGAGCCTCACGCGGCTCCATGCTTTCAGCGTCCAGAACGCTGTCGGCACGCACGACAGCGAGGAATTATCGAACGGATCTGATACGGGTGAACTTCGGCCGGTGCGAACATTGCCAGCCTCTTTCATCCGTGAAACAAGATTCAGGTGCAACGCATGCGCCTATAGTCGTTCCATGCACTTCCTTATCCTCCCGCTTATCCGTCAACGATTCCCTGGATTGCGCCGTTGGTCCGACCGGCGTCTTGTCGCCACAGTGTTGCAGGCCATGGCTCGCTGTCAACTCGAAACCGGGCCTCCATGCAGTGCCTCAGCCATCGACGCCCTGCGACTTCAGGTACTCGTCGTACGTTCCCTTGAAGTCGATGATCTTGCCGC
>CAZBKC010000046.1:0-13673 GCA_964492345.1 uncultured Steroidobacter sp.
CGCCGGCATTCGCCGCATCGAAGCGGTGACGGGGCAGGGGGCTCTCGACTGGGTGGCGCAGACCGATCAGTTGCTGCGCGACGTCGCCTCGCTCGTGAAAGGCAGTCGCGAAGACGTGGAGGACAAGGTCCGTCAGCTCATCGAGCGCGGTCGCAAGCTGGAGAAGGAAATTTCCGGGCTCAAGCAGAAGCTGACGAGTGGACAGAGCAGGGATCTGTCATCGACAGCGATCGACATCGGCGGTATCAAGGTCGTTGCGACGCGCGTCGACGGTGCCGATGCGGCAACGCTGCGCAATGCGCTGGATCAGCTCAAGGACAAGCTCAAGACTGCAGCCATCGTGCTTGCGTCCGTCCAGGAGGGCGACAAGGTCGTCGTCATCGCCGGTGTCACCAGCGATCAGACTTCGCGCATCAAGGCTGGCGATCTCGTGAACGTCGTCGCGCAGAAAATCGGCGGACGTGGCGGCGGCCGGGCCGACATGGCGCAGGCCGGGGGCAACGATCCATCGAAACTCGACGAAGCGCTCACCTCGGTGGCTCCATGGATCGAAGGAATTTTGCGCGGCTGATCCTGCGGCGGACGCATATTTCCTGCGAGTACGTAATAATTGGGAATCGGCACGGGATTATGTCGGTATACATAGTCGGCTACACGGGTGTATGAGTGCCGTACCCGTTGTCATTAAGTTACGAAGCGCAGCCAGCGTGTGGGCGCGCCAAACAAACTTTGTAAGAATATGCTTTGCTGTGAGGGTATTTTGGATATTCAGGGAAATCCCGATCCCCATCGGAAAACCCGTGGCCTACTCTGACTTCACAGTGAAAGGTAGCCAGCGAGCTTTTTAACGACAGCGAGTCTCGCTGTCGGGGCAAGCAGACTTCGATCACTCGGCTTTGAAAGCAAGGAGCAAATCATGTTGATCCTGACACGGCGCGTCGGTGAGACCGTGATGATCGGTAACGATGTCACAGTGACCGTTCTTGGCGTCAAGGGCAATCAAGTCCGCGTAGGCGTGAATGCGCCGAAGGAAGTTGCCGTTCATCGCGAAGAGATCTACGAGCGTATCAAGCGCGAAGAGCAGGCCGCAGGCGGTGCATCCAAGCACCCGGCGTCCGGCACCGGTTCCTGAGCGATTCGGGTCCCGCCGCGGGGCGATACAGTTCTATCGCTCCGCGGTCCGACCTCTTCCTGCTTCTTTAGTATTTACCTACCTGCCTTCGGCCAGTATTCTTGCCGGCCTTCGCGGACCCGCCCGTTCGGAGGGTTCGACGAACAATTTGAATTCGGAGAGATGGCCGAGTGGTCGAAGGCGCGCCCCTGCTAAGGGCGTATAGGTCAAAAGCCTATCGAGGGTTCGAATCCCTCTCTCTCCGCCAGATTTCCCAGCAAAATCAATGTCAAGACATTTTCTGGTGGCAAATTCCACCTGAAGTCGTCGCTTCTTGTCTCTCGTCTCCAGCACTTTCAGTTACTTGGACGAGAGCGAACCAAGATCTCCAACCCCAATCCCTCTCTTTCGAGTCGCTCTCGACACACGGTACACGAGAAAATTCGCGGCCTCCGCGAGCCAATGCGCGGGTGAACAAATGGCTGACGTGCACGATGTTCCTTGTCGAAGCGCTCGATCGAAGCGACGAACAAGTCCGTCCTGATCATCTGCATCAAATCTGCCCCCAGACGGGGACTTCAGTGCGCTTCAACGAGAGCATCTGCCCGCGGTCTATCTAGACATGTGCGCGTTGGGATTCATTGCCGATTCGCCGGAGGTCGCGGGTCGCTTTATGGCCGCCATTGATCGAGCGCCGGCATTCCCTGAACTCTAACTATCCGTTGTACGAAGACCGGTCCATGGTCGCTCGCGGGTTGATTCTCGGCCGGCCCACTACTGAAAGTGGAGGGACGTCGAGCGGTAACAGCAGCGGGAGTGGAAATTGCATCGAGAATGGGGCGCAGTCGAATGCTTCGGGTCATCCGGCCTTCCTGCTGCAGCCAGCCATATCTACCGAACGGGAACTGCGCGTCACCTGTTAACCGCATCGCAAAATCAGGCTGTTCTGGTCTTCATTCTAGTGTATTAGTCAATATATACAGTAATATCATGATACACAGACGCAACCAAACCAAGCGCCAATCCCGAGGACCCGAGCATGCAAACAGAGGAAGTCTTGGAAGCCAAAGGCCTCACAAAGGAGGCCGGGGGCAAGCGAATACTCAAGGGCCTGGATCTGAGCATGCATCGCGGCGAGGTGGTGGGCCTGCTCGGAAAAAACGGCGCAGGCAAGTCCACTCTCATGGACGTCCTCCTTGGATTTGCCTTGCCGACCGGAGGGGAAAGCCGCGTCTTCGGAGACCGAAGTGACCGCATGCAACCTGCCACCAAATCTCGCGTCGGGTTCGTGCCGCAGTCGGACGAGTTGATGGGCACGATGACGGGCCGGCAACACCTGTCCCTGACGGCGTCGTTCTACGATCACTGGGACTGGAACCTCATTCGACGCCTGTCGACAGACTGGCAAGTACCGCTGGACCGGCGCATCAGTGCGCTGTCAGGCGGCGAGCGCCAGAAGGTTGCGACCTTGATGGCGCTGGGTCACCAGCCGGAATTGCTCGTCATGGATGAACCTGCATCGGGACTCGATCCGGTCGCACGTCGGCAGTTCATGCGCACGATCCTGGACATCGCCAGCGATTCATCGCGCACGATTCTCTACTCCTCCCACATCGTGGCCGACATCGAGCGCACGGCGAGCCACATCTGGGTCATGCGCGAAGGCGAGATGGTATGGAAGGGGGAGCTCGACCGCTTGAAGGAATCCGTTGTCAGAATCCGGATTCGATCCGATCGGGATCTTGATCCGGCCCTCAAATTGCCCGGCCAGCTGACACTGTCGGTGTCAGGACGCAACGCCACGGCAGTCGTGAGTGACTGGAGCGCGGAACGAGCCACCGAGGTACAACAACTGTCGGGCGCGCCCATCGAGACTGAAGCATTGGGTCTTGAGGATATATTCCTCGCGGTGCATGCATGAAAACGATCTGGCAAGTACTGAAGATCACCTTCTGGATGCTGCCAGCACAACGCGTCATGTTGGTTGTTGGTGTGACGCTGTCGATCGGGCTTTGTCTCGCAGGAAGTTGGTTTGCACCGCAAGCCCTGATGCTGGCGATGGTGATACCTCTGTTCACAGGGGGCGTGTTCTTGCGGCAACTGTCATCACGGCGCCACGCGCAACTCTGGCCACATGGCCGTGGTCGCCTGCTGGCGGGGACCATCAGCGTGATGATCGTGTGCACCGCGCTGTACATACTTTCCTACTGGCCGGCGTTCGCGAACACGCCGCCTGGGTTCAAGGCCATCGTGCTGGAAGGCCTGGTGATGCAGTACGTCGTGATGTTCGTATTCTGGACCCAGTGCACCATCGGCATGTTTGTCGCGAGCCGCAAGCCAGTGTGGGCGTTGGTAGCCCTCATCGCATGGGTCTTGCCCTTTATCGTGATGGGCGCGACAGGCCAAGTGCCGCAAGCGATGGAGGGTCCAACGGGGTTCGTCGCGGCAGTGGGCGTGTGGGTAGTGTTTTCGATATGGTTTCTGACGTCGCGGTGGATCGGAACTACTGCATGGCGAGTGCGCCAGGAGACCGTCACTGCGGGTTCGGAGAGTGCCGTCGCCGCCACGACGCCGGTTGAAGCGATGCAGCGCTGGCTGCTGAGTTCCGGCACACCGTTCACCCTGGGTTTGCAGTGGGGCCTGGCGATGCTGGTATTGCTGGGTGTGCAGCTTGTCGTGCCGCGCCTGATTGGCGGCGACAGCCCACGCGACTGGGTGACTGCAATGTTGTTCGGCACGCTTTCTCTGGCCGCCGCGGTGATTGGTGCCGTGTCCTGGACGATTGCAAAGCGATCCCGCTGGTTGTGGCTCCCTGCGGGGAAGACGCGACTGGAGCTTTTCAGGCACTGCGAACGCCTGATGCTGAAGTCGCTCCTGGCCGTAATCCTGCCGATGGTTGCCCTGTCCCTGACCCTGTGGTTTGTCCTCGATGTGCGAGCATCCTTGCCACCAGGCTACCTGGCACTCGCCATGTTAGGCCCCGCACTTGCTGCGGGTTGGTTCGGGCTGATGCAAGTGCATCGCAAATTTTCACTGGACGGTCTGGCGGGGCTTCTGCTGATTTTGGGATGGCTGTCCGGTTTGATTCGTCCGTTGTTTCGCGGCGAGACTGAACCCGAGTGGGGAATCGTGCTGGCCGTGCTGGCACTCGTCGTACTGCTGCGTGAAGTCGCATACACCAGATGGCGCGAGGCGGACTGGCCCAGGACACAGTCCTCGATGTCTTCATGAGTTCGGGTACCGCATTGTTCACTCTCTACCCGGAATCCGGCATTCCCATCTATCGCCAGTTGATAGACCAGATCCGGCGACTGATCGCGGCTGGCCAACTGCAAGCCGGCGCCGAGCTGCCTTCGGTGCGCGACCTTGCCGTGGAGCACGCGGTGAATCCCATGACGATATCGAAAGCCTATGCACTGCTGGAGGCAGAAGGCTTGTTGATCCGAAATCGCGGCAAGCCCATGACAGTCGCGGCGTCAAGGCGTTCGCAACAGCCCATATCTCAACGCCTGCGGCAGGTGGAGCCGCAGCTGGTGCAGCTGATATCCGCTGCCCGGCAGCTGGACATCCCCCGTGAAGATCTCGTTGGGCTGCTTGAAAAGCGTTGGCGACAGCAAGATCAGTAGTAAGTGTGTCCCGAATGCAGCTTCGCTCGGCGCTACATTACCTCGCCTATCCCGCGAACGGTGCGTCGCTGATCCTGATCGCGTTCACCAGCATTCTCTTTTCGATCGGATGGTCGACGCCTGCGTTCGGCGCTCCGCTCATGATCATCATGCTGACGTGGCTCCTGAAGTTCGGGCTCGTCATGGTGGAGCACATCGTCTATCAGGTCATAGGCAAGCCCGTGCTGGCAATAGAGATGCTCAACCCTGTCGAACAGAAGAGGTCCCTCGTGCTGCTCGTCCTGGTAGGCGTGTTCGTCTTCGGGATTTTTGCGGTCCGCCGGGTACTGGGTAACACGGGAGGCGCGCTCGTCGCACTGGTAGCCGTAACGCTTCTTCCGGCTGCAGTCGCGGTGCAGACATTATCCGATTCGGCCCGCAGCGGCTTGGACATTCGCAAGTGGTTTGCAGTCATCCGCTGGCTCAACTTCGAGTATCTGCGCATCGTCCTGTGCATTGCCCTGGTCTGGCTGCTCGCTGTGATCCTGGTGCTGGGTCCGCCAAACAAGATATTGCCGCTGTTCGTCCGGGTTGCGCTGATCATGTTCGGGTGGCTTTCGGTGCACGCGTTACTCGGAGGGGCCATCCTCGAACTACGGCTTGCCAAACCTGACGATATGCCGATCGAGAGAATGGAGCTGGAAGTTTCGCCCGAAGAAATCGAGCGCAGGCGCGAACATCAGCTAGATACCATCTACGGTGAATGGCGTGGCGGGGCGCGGAAGAACGCCTGGCAGACGCTGCTGCGTAGGGTCGCGGAAGCTGAGGACCCGATTGGCGAGCTACGTTGGCTGCACGAGCGGATTGTGCGCTGGGAAGATCCAACTCTGAGCTGCCAGATCGTGCAGGAGCTCGTTCCCCGTCTTGTAGCCATCGAACGCTACGGGGAAGCCATCGCGATCACGCGCGAACAGCTCGCAGCGGATGCGGAATTCCGCCCGAAGACGGCGGATGAAACGCTCCGGCTCGCGCGCCTGGCCCGCGACGGCGGAGACAGACCCACAGCGCGCGCCTTGCTCCGTGACTTTCCGCGATTCTTTCCCGGCGATCAGCTTTTGCCCGTCGCAATGGACCTCAGCCGGGAACTCGAACGCTAAAACACTGGCGTAAGCCGCGTGACCTTTGGTGTTCCTGGCGAGAAGATCCATTTCTGGTGGCGAATCTGGTGGCAAATATGGGGGCTTCAGGGGACTGCAGGGGATGAGTCGGTACTTATCAGCCAGTAACTTGCTGATCCATAAAGTCACTTCCCTGAGTTCGAATCCCTCTCTCTCCGCCAGACCCCGCACGTCGCCACTTCCAACTGGCCGAAAGCCGTTCATGTTGGTAGGATGCGCGCCCCGCGGCGGTCGGCCTCAAGCCGGTATGAGTGCGAGTGGTTGATAACCCTCGACCTTTCAAGCGGTTGCCGCGAGATGAACCGGCGTTGCAGCCCCGGTTCAGGACAATGAAGTTTCCGCTGCACCGTTTTCTGTGCGCCCGTAGCTCAGTTGGATAGAGCGTCTGGCTACGAACCAGAAGGTCGGGAGTTCGAATCTCTCCGGGCGCGCCACGCAAACAAAAGGGCCAGCTGTCTTCAGCTGGCCTTTTTTGTTTGCGGCTCTTCCCGGAGAGATTGAGAACTCCCGAATTGCCGTGAGCGGCGAACGAGGGAGTTCGACAAATCGCGCCAGCGATTTGAACGCCTGAGCGCCGCGTTTCAAGAGCGATGCTCAGGCGGCCCCAGCGGGGCGGGCAAGGAACGTGCGAGTAATCTCTCCGGGCGCTCCGGCCAGCCGGAAACAGCTGACCCATCTTGATCGGAGTCGCCGTCTACTCCTTCCTGGCAACGATCTCCGCTTTTGCAATTGCATAGTCCACAGCGCGGCCGAGGCCGGCTTGTGTCGCCTTCGCGCGAACATCGCGCGGATCACGATGCAGATCTGCTGCAATCCGCAGCAGAATTTCATCTGCATGTTGCCAGCCGCGTGCGACTTTGCCTTCGAGCATGGACTCCAGTCGCGTGACGTCCTCAGGCTGCCACGGTTGCGGTGCTACGTCAGCGTTCTTCAGGCGGACCTCGGCAGCGTCAGCTTCGCGCAGTGCATGTGTCAGCACGTCGATGAGCACGCGCTTGTGATCGAATGGAATGTCGCTGACGACGACGAATCGCAGCGCCGCATGCATCGCCCCTGATCCGGATGTCGTTTGCATGGCCTCTTGTAGCACGACCTGACGCATACAGGAATCGGCCGTGATCCCGACCGATTGACGCCCGTCCTGCCGCAGCCTCAGCATTGAGATCGAAATTGCCAGGACCAAGGCGACGGCCTTGCCCCACCGCGCGTGATCAGGCAGCGCTGTCGATGCCGGAGCGATCATCATGGGATTACGTGAACGCTGGCGTGCAATGCGTCGCGCGCTGGGTGTCATTGCGCTCCTCGCCTGTGCCGCGGCACAGGCCAGGGAAGAGCGGATCGGACTGGTGCTGGGCGGCGGTGGCGCGCGCGGCGCCGCGCACATCGGCGTATTGAAGGTCCTGGAACACGAACGCATCCCCGTCCACGCCATCGCCGGGACCAGCGTCGGCGCCATCATCGGTGGCCTGTATTCGGCCGGCTATTCGCCGGAAGAGATCGAGCAGATGATCGGCTCCATCGACTGGATCGACATCTTTCATGACGGCACCGCCCGCGCCGACCAGCCGATGCGTCAGAAGGAGACGGACCTGGGTTCCGTGGCCAACCTGGAAATCGGCATCGTGAATGGTCAACTGACCATCCCGACGACGCTGGTACGCGGGCAGAAGCTGGGTCTGCTGCTTCGGCGCATGTTCCTGGACCGCAGCAGCGCCGAGACCTTCGACGACCTGCCGATTCCCTTTCGCTGTGTCGCGACAGACATCGGCGTAGTGAAGCCCGTGGTGTTCAGTTCGGGGGATCTTGCATTGGCCATTCGCGCGAGCATGGCCGTGCCCGGCGCGTTCGCCCCTGTGAAGCATGACGGCAAGGTGCTGGTCGACGGCGGCATCGTCGACAACGTGCCCATCGATGTGGCGCGACAGATGGGCGTCGATCGTCTGATCGTCGTCGATGTCGGTCAGCCGCTCGCGCCGCCGGAGTCCGTCAACTCAGGGTTCCAGGTGATGCTGCAGATGATCGGCGGCATGATGCGCGATCGCACCGAGGAGCGCCTCGCCACGCTGACCGAGCGCGACATATTTCTGCGGCCTGTCATCAAGGATGTTTCCACGGCCAGTTTCCCGCGCGCGATCGCCGCTGTCGGGCCAGGCGAGGAGGCGGCACTCGCAGTAGTCGACAGGCTGCGAACCTTCTCCGTTTCCGAGGCTGAGTACCAGGCATGGCGGGCAACTCAGCATCGTCTGTACACCTCGCCGCCCGAAATATCGTTCGTCAACGTCGATGCATCGCGCAGCGCGACGTCGGAGTTCGTACGCGACCGCATTTCTGCGGAGCCGGGTCGGCCGCTCGACATCGAAATGCTCGAGAAGGACATCAAGGGTGCCTTCGGACGCGGCACCTACGACTCCATTACCTACCATCTGGCCACCAACGAACGCGGCGAGACGGGACTCGACGTCGTTCCGGTGGACACGTCTCTGGGTCGTACGGTTTTCAGAACAGGTCTGCAGATCAACGACGACTTCCAGGGCAACGATGACTATCAGTTGAACATCGAGGGTCGTGTCACCGGCCTGACCGAGAAGGGTGCGGAATGGCGCAGCTTCGTCGGCATGGGGCGCGTCACGATGCTCGAAACCGACTTCTACCTGCCGTTCGCCGAGCGTGGCAACTGGTCTGTCACGCCGTTGATCAGTTACTACGCGTTGAACCAGCCGTTGATCGGAGATGAGGCCCCCTATCTGGATCAGACAATCGCCCAGTACCGAGTGGAGACCTGGTACGGCGAGCTCAGAGTCGGTCGCGATTTCGGCGATCGGTTCCGTCTGTCTGTCGCGGCGTTGCGCGGCCAGGATCACGCCGAACTCGCCGTGGGGCTGCCCGATATCCTTCCGCAGTCCCTCGTTGCTGACGTCGGAGGCATCAACACCACGCTGCTATGGGACAGCCTGGACAATGTGCGCTTCCCACGGCGCGGGATGCGAGCCGAAGTGAGTTACACCGCCTATGACAGACATCTGGGCTCGGATGAGGATGGCAATCTGCTGCGTGTGAGCGTCGACAAGGCGTTCACCCGGGGGCGCAACACACTGATGCTGGGCGGTCGGGCGTCGCTCGCCAGGGATGCGATCGATGCCGAGCAGTCTTCGTCCACACTCGGCGGTCTGACATATCTTTCCGGCCTGCGCGATCGCCAGTTGCTCGGCGATCAGATGCTGCTGTTGCGGTCGATCTACTATCGTCGACTCACCCAGCAGAGTCTGCTGTTCGACATGCCGCTGTATCTTGCGGGCAGTCTCGAGGGCGGCAACGTGTGGGACGACTACAAGGATGTCGCAATCGATGATCTGATCGGCGCGGCGAGCGTCTTTCTCGGCATCGATCTGCCGATCGGACCGCTGCAATTCGGCTATGGACGCACCTTCGACGGCCGCGACGCCATCTATCTCACCTTTGGATCACTGGTGCTGCCCGGCTATCGCTGAACCTCGATCCTCGTCTTGTGCGCCAGGCGCCGCATTGCCTCGCGCTGCGGAGTCGGAATTTCACACAGAGATCACGGAGATGAATGGCACTAAGTTAAACCCGTCATCCCCGCACAGGCGGGGATCCAGTCTGGAATCGAGCATGGATTCCCGCCTACGCGGGAATGACGAAGATAAGTGCGGGCTTCAGATCGTGAAGCCCTCGCGCGTCAACGGTAGCGTGCGAACGCGATGGCCCGTTGCAGCGAAGATCGCGTTGCAGACTGCAGGCGCGAGCGGCGGCAATGCGGGTTCGCCGACGCCGGTGGGCGAGAAGTCGCTCTGGATGAAGTGCACATCGACCTTCGGTGCGTTCGACATCCGCAGAATCGGATAGCTGTCGAAGTTGGTCTGCTGAATGCGGCCGTTCTCGATGCCGATCTGCAGGCCCATCGCGGTGCTGAGCCCGTCGATCACCGAGCCTTCGCACTGGTTCTCGGCGCCGCTCATGTTGATGACCGGGCCGATATCGCCAGCCACGACAACGCGGTGGACGGTGAGCTTCTTGTTCGCATCGACACTCACATCGGCGACTTCGGCGAAGTGACCCGCGTGACTGAAGTGGAAAGCGAGGCCCAGGCCGCGGCCCTTGGGCTGCGTTTTTCCCCAGCCGGCCTTCTCGGCCGCGAGCTTGAGAACGGCGATGGCGCGTCCCGTGTTCAGCGAGTACTCATTGCCGGGCGGCAGCCAGCGCGGTTCGCCCATCAGCTCCACCAGGAAGTCGAGATGATCGCGTTCCGCCGCGGTGGACAGCTCATGCAGGAAACTTTGAATGGGAAATGCAATTCCGCAGGAACGAGGTGCGCGCCATGGGCCGCACGGAATCTTCAACGGCAGCTTCGTCTGCGTCAGCCGGAAATTCGGGACCAGCAGCGCCGGGAATTCCTCAGCCGCGATATCGCCGCCGCTCACCGGCCGCTGACCGTCGGCGGAGAACGTAATGAAGTGATCCTGCCACGCAACGAGTTTGCCCGACCTGTCGACGCCGCCCTTGAAGGAATGAAAGCCGCCGACGCGGAAGAAGTCGTGCTGCATGTCGTCTTCACGGGTCCATTGCAGCTTCACGGGCACACCAGCCTGCTTCGAGATCTGGGCCGCTTCGCACATGTAGTCGTTCATCAGGCGACGACCGAAGCCGCCGCCGACGCGCGTCTGGTGCAGCGTGACTTTCTCGGGCGGGATGCCCAGAACGCCCGCCACCAGTCGCAATGCGCCGTCAGGCGTCTGGCTGGGCGACCAGATTTCCACCGCACCGTCGCGGAACCAGGCCGTCGTGTTCTGCGGCTCCAGCGGTGCGTGCGAAACGAACGGATAGGAGTAGAAGGCTTCGATGCTGTTGCTGTCGGCAATGGCCTTGTCGAAGTCGCCAATCGCTTTCAGTGTCTCCGCGCCGGCCTGGGACGAGAGTTTCTTCGCTTCCGCGGACGCGCCGGTCCAGCTGTCTTTCGAGGCATCGGTTTCGTCCCACTCGATCTTGAGCTGTCGACGTGCGCTGATGGCCGCCCAGGTGGAGTTGGCGAGAATCGCAACGCCGGGCATCACTTCCGTCGGCTTGCCGGTGCCTTCGACGACGAACGCATTCGTCACCCCGGGCAGCTTCTTGATCTCATCGAGGTTGGCCGAACGAACCTTGCCGCCCACGGCCGGACATTTCTCGAATACCGCGAACTGCATGTTGGGCACGACCTGGTCGATGCCGAACAGGGGCTGGCCGGTCACGACCTGCAGATTGTCGACACCGGTGATGCGCTGGCCGAGCAGCTTGTAATCCTTGCGATCCTTGAGCTTGAGTGCTTTCTCGTCAGGAACGGGCAGTTGAGCCGCCTTCGTGGTCAGTTCGCCGTAGGTGAGCGACTTGCCGCTGGCTTTGTGAGTGACGACGCTGTTCGCCGTGGTGATTTCGGATTCGGGGACATTCCATTCTTTCGCCGCCGCTGCGACGAGCATTGCCCGGCCCGCAGCACCAGCGCGGCGCAATTGATCCCACGCGGTGGGAATCGATCGGGATCCGCCCGCGCTCTGGCGACCGAACACGGTGGGATTGATCGCCGCCTGCTCGACGCGAACCTGCGACCAGTCCGCATCGAGTTCTTCCGCAACGATCATGGGGAATGCGGTCTTGATGCCCTGACCGATTTCCGGGCCCTTCGACAGGATGACGATCGTGCCATCGGGAGCGATGCGCAGAAATGCATTGGGCACGAAGCCTTTCGCATCCCCGTTCGCGAATGCCGTGGACTGGTCGCCGATGTAGAAGGCGAGGACGAGGCCGCCACCCGCCATGCCGGCAAGCTTCAGGAACGAGCGGCGGTTGACTGTGACAGAGGTGACGGGCTGCGCTTCAATCGTGCGCATCAGATCGCGCACATAGGCATCGGCAGACAGTACGGATTGTTCCAAGGCCCTCACCCCAAACCCTCTCCCGTTGCCGGGAGAGGGGGAGTCGGTTGAAGCCGTATTTGAAGGGCTCATGAGGCACCTCACTCGTGGTTCGTGCCGGCGGCGGCGTGAATGGCCTTGCGGATACGCTGGTACGTGCCACAGCGGCACAGGTTGCCGCTCATTGCTGCATCGATGTCGGCATCCGTGGGTTTCGGTGTGCGCTGGAGCAGCGCGGTGGCCGACATGATCTGTCCGGCCTGGCAGTAGCCGCATTGGGCGACGTCGTGGTCGATCCACGCTTGCTGCACGGCATTCAGTTTGCCCCCCGCAGCGAGGCCTTCGATCGTGGTGATCGTCTGCCCGGCAACGGCGGACACAGGCAGTACGCATGAGCGGGTGGGTGTGCCATCGAGCTGCACGGTGCATGCGCCGCACTGTGCTACACCGCAGCCATACTTGGTGCCGACCAGATTCAGATGGTCCCGCAGGACCCACAGCAACGGCGTCGACGCATCGATGTTGCCGAGGTCGTGTTCTTTGCCATTTACGTTGAGTCGCATAGCGGTACCCGCAAGGCTGGAGTTGTCGGTATCGGCGCGCCGGATTGTTCCACGGTCATGCCGGACGAACAACGCCGGTCACCGAGTACAGGTTGCATCCCGTCGCAAGGGTCTCGCGGCTTGATTTCCCGTGTCAGGAAGATGGCGACGACACGGTATTTTCGCCGTGACAGTGTGTAGAGAATTGTCATGCGGCGCTGGCGGCTGCCGGGGACGGTTGCGGCAGGTTCGTGCCGGGCCAGATCGAAGCGCTGCCCCGCGCGAACGGCAGGAAACTTACGGCACTCCACACGGGTGCAGTAGTATCGCCCTGCCTTGCAATAGGCCTTGCCAATAGCCCGTGCACCCTCGTGATGGAGGATGGTTCTTGAGTGAAAGCACACCTTCGGCTGCCATCGACGGCGCCATTCAGGCCGACGTCGTCATCGTCGGCGCCGGCCCCTGCGGGCTGTTCCAGATTTTCGAACTCGGGCTGCTGGGCATTCACGCGCATATCGTCGATTCGCTGCAGCATCCCGGCGGCCAGTGCAGTGAGCTGTATCCGGAAAAGCCGATCTACGACATTCCGGCGCTGCCGGTGTGCGGCGCACAGGAACTGGTCGACCGGTTGCTGCAGCAGGCCAGGCCGTTCAATGCGCAGTTTCATCTCGGACAGGAAGTGACGGAGCTGAAGCCGCTCGAGGACGGCACGTTCCTGCTGCGTACGTCGCTCGATACGCGCTTCCATGCACGCACCGTGATCATCGCGGGCGGTCTGGGTTCGTTCCAGCCGCGGCGGCTCGGTGTCGAAGGCACCGAGGCTTTCGAAGGCTCGCACCTTCACTACAAGGTGAAGAACGCGGGCGGATTCACGGACAAGCGGCTGGTCATTTTCGGTGGTGGCGATTCGGCGCTCGACTGGACCCTCGAATTCGCCGGCAAGGCGCGCAGCGTGACGCTGGTGCATCGTCGTCCGGAATTCCGTGCTGCGCCCGCATCCGTCGCGCGGATGCGCGACCTCGCCGGGAACGGCAGCATCAAGTATGTCGAAGCCGTCGCCAACTCGATCCTTGCGGAGGGCGGGGCGTTTCACGGCGTGCGCGTGAAGCGCACCGACGGACAGCTGGAAGACCTGGAAGCCGATCACGTGCTGGTGTTCTTCGGTCTGCATCCGAAGCTGGGGCCGATCGCCGACTGGGGACTCACCATCGACAAGCGCGCCATCACCGTCGACACCGAGAAGTTCCAGACCAACATTCCCGGCGTGTTTGCCGTGGGCGACATCAACACGTATCCGGGCAAGAAGAAGCTGATCCTCTCGGGCTTTCACG
>CAZBKC010000047.1:0-13673 GCA_964492345.1 uncultured Steroidobacter sp.
CTTCCTTTCCGACCGTCAACCGTCAACGGACAACTGTCAACCCGCTTAACTAACCAAGCGCCATTGTGACTAACCGCCAACCGCTAACCGCCAACCGCTTCTTTCTTACCAGTCCGCCACCTTCGCCAGCCAGCCCGACATGAAGCCGCCGATGGCGGCGCCCATGAGGCCGGTCAGGAGCATCTGCAGCGAGTCCGCCGTGCCGCCGAGTTTTCCAGCGAAGTCGACTGCATCGAAGGAACCCGCCAACGCGAACGCCAGCACGATGCCGCCGATCATGCCGGGAATCACGAAGGCCCAGGTGCGACGCCAGCTGCGCGACAGGGCACGCAGGTTTTCCTGCAACTCCTCCTCGATGCGTCGACGGGCTGCGGCCCGCTGTTCTTCGTTGATCGCATCGAGCTGTTCGAACAGGCGCGCATCGAACGACACACTCGGTGCCGGCGCCGGATTCGCCGCGAACAATGCAGTCTCCAGCCTGGTGAATTCTTCGAGACGTTGCTGGCAGAGGTCGCAATCGCGCAGATGCATGGCGAAGGCCTCGCCGTCGGCGGCGTCGCTCTCGCCATCCAGCCAGTCCTGCAGCCGATCGTTCCATTCCAGATGGTGTTCGGCGAGGTTCTGTGGCGAGGTTGGTACTGAAGACATGGCGATCATCATTCCAAGCCGGCGTTGTCCGACTCGCGCGTCAATTCGATTAGGCGCTTGCGGGCACGATGAAGCAAGGCTTTGACCGTGCCCAGCGGCAACCCGAGACTTTCCGCGGTCTGCTCGTAGGATTTGTCCTCCATGTAGAACAGGATCACCGCCTGGCGATAGCGTTCCGGCAACTGGTCGAGCAACTGGGTCACGCTCACGGTTGCCGAGTCGTCCGGGTCGGACGCCGCGAGCGCGGCCACTTCGGTGTCGTACCCGTCTTCGTCACCATTCATGGACACCGTCGGCCGCTTCCTGCGCAGCTCCGACAGACAGGCATTGCGGGCGATGGCATAGATCCAGGTCGACAGCGACGACTGGCCGGCAAAGCCGGGCAGCGCACGCCAGACCCGCAGGAACACGTCCTGCGTAGTGTCCTCGGCCATGGCGTGATTGCGTAACATGCTGAATGCAAGACGGAAAACCTTGTCCCGATACCTCGGCAACAGTAGCGCGAACACCTCGCGGTACTTCTTGACCTGGAGCAGCGCCTGGAGGTCGGCGTCGGCTTGAGGGGCGGCTCCCGGTGTCATTGCTTGAGTTGTGACGTGCCGTAGTCGGAAAAGGTTGCGCCCGCAGGTGGTGGCGCGGCGTGAACTCTAGCAGTGCAGGCCAGGACGCAACCCCCGATCTACCGGTCATTCGCCGTCATCGGCCGACAGCTCACTTGAACCAGGCTGCATGTGATGGATTTGTATGCAACCCTGCGAACGGGTGCCGCGTCTGAACCCCCACTTGCACCGATCACTGTCGAACGAGGCCCCGCACCATGCTGAACGATCTGGTCCCCATCGTCGCCATCACCTTCGGCGTCGGCTTCATTCCAGCCATCGTCTGGATCATCCTGAGTTATCGCAAGCGGCGCAGGTTCATGGAGCTGCATCACACGGAGCGGATGGCTGCCATCGAGCGCGGCATGGATATCCCGGCGCTGCCGATCGAACTGATCGACGGGCGCAGCCGCAAGCGCCGTTCGTCGCTGCTGCCCGGTCTCGTCTGGCTGTTCATCGGTCTGGCGCTGCTTGTTTCCATGTGGCTCGATGGCGATTTTCCGGCGTTGCCTGGCCTGGTCTGCTTAGGCATCGGCCTGGCCCATCTCATCTACTACGGCATCGAAGGCCGCAAGATCGAAGCCCGTCAGCTCGACTACGACATACCGGAGCGCAGCAGTGCCCTGGTGGACACCGGCCGTCGCGACGTTCAGCCGTAACAACCTGCAACAAACTCATCGACCGCATTCCGGACGACGATCTGAAGTGTCTTCCCTTGTGCTCTTATGTGTACCTCTCACTTCCTCATCTGGTCCGGGGCGTGGGATTTATTCATCCGGCACGGATTGATGAGCTCGCTGCGCTGCGGCACCTGCGTTTCCCCACCTTCGACAGTAGGTGACGCTCGTGGGCCCGTCGTACACTGCGGTTGACCGGTCATCGGGGGAGAATCATGGCTTTCGTCGCTCAGGCAGCCGATGGCACCGTCATCCCTTACGTCGACGGCAAGCGTTATCTGTGGCTGGCTTCGCTGACCGCGCCCATCATCCCGAGCGTCGCCGTCGCACTGTACTTCGCAACCGGCAGCAATCCGCTGACGGCCTGGTTCCCGCTGGTCTACACCTTCGTCGCGGTACCGGTGCTCGATCTCATCTTCGGCGAGGACACGCACAACCCGCCCGAGGAAGTGGTGCCGTTGATGTCGAAGGACAACTACTACCGCTACCTGCTGTACGTCGGCATTGCGCTGCTGTTCCTGAATTTCTTCATCGTCGCCTGGTTCATCGGCACGCAAGGCCTGCCGTGGTGGGCTTACCTCGCACTGACCCTCGGTACCGGATTTGCCAGTGCCGATGCCATCCTGATCGGTCATGAGCTGGGGCACAAATCCAGCCGCGCCGATCGCACGGCGGCGCAGATCGTCAAACGGCCTCGTCGGTTACGGACATTTCTGTATCGAGCACAACCGCGGTCATCACGTGAACGTCGCGACACCCGAGGACTGCGTGAGCTCGCGCATGGGCGAGAGCATCTATCGCTTCGTGCTGCGCGAAATTCCCGGCGCCTTCCGGCGCGGCTGGCGGCTCGAAGGCGAGCGGCTGGCGAAACTCGGAAAGCCAGTCTTTTCACTGGACAACGAGGTGCTGCAGTCGTGGGCCCTCACCGTGGTGATTGGTGGCACTTTGCTCGCCATCTTCGGCTGGATGTTGTTGCCGTTCATCATCATCCATCATCTGTATGCATGGTACGGCCTGACGCAGGCGAACTACGTGGAGCACTACGGCCTGTTGCGCCGGAAACTGCCCAATGGTCGCTACGAGCTGCCCGAGCCGCACCACTCCTGGAACACCAACCACATCTACTCGAACCTGGTCTCATTTCATCTGCAGCGTCATTCCGATCACCACGCCAACTCGCTGCGTCCCTATCAGGCATTGCGCGATTTCAAGGATCTGCCGCGCTTGCCGAGCGGCTATCCCGGCAGCTTCGGTCTCGCTGCTATCCCCTGGCTCTGGTTCAAGGTGATGGATCCGAAGCTCATGGCATGGGCCGGTGGCGACATCACGAAAGTGAACGTGGATCCGAAGAAGAAGGCGCGGCTCTACGCGCGGTATGGCGCAGCGACCCCGGTCTGAAGAAGCCGGAATTTCACACAGAGAGCACAGAGTCAAGACAGGAACGAATGAGATTTCTTCTTCCGAACTCTGTGTTCTCTGTGCTCTCTGTGTGAAATCCGGTTCCGGTGCTGTCTCCCTCCCGCGTCTCTTGTCGAAGCCGCCGATGGATTGCAAACTCGCGCCTCCCTCCGCAGCGGCGACGACGTCATGACCATTGAAACCCAGGGCGATCTCGACGGACTCAGGCGCATCGGCCGCATCGTGTCGCTGGTGCTGCATGAAATGCTGGAGAAGATCGAGCCGGGGATGACGACGGCGGAGCTCGATGCCTGTGGCGCGGCGCTGCTGGAGAGTCACGGGGCGCGCTCGGCGCCAAGGATTACCTACGACTTTCCCGGTGCGACCTGCATCAGCATCAACGAGGAAGCTGCCCATGGCATTCCCGGTCCACGGCGTATCGAGGCGGGCGACGTGGTGAATGTCGACGTGTCCGCGGAACTCGATGGGTATTTCGCGGATACCGGCGGGACCCGGGTCGTGCCGCCGGCGGATGACGTGTCACTGCGCCTGTGCGACGCCACCCGCCAGGCGCTCGACAGCGCCATGCGGGAGGCGCGAGCGGGCAATCGCATCAACCAGATCGGCAAGGCCATCGAGAAGGTCGCGAAGCAGCATCGTTTCCACATCATCCGCAACCTCGGCAGTCACGGCGTAGGTCGCGCCCTGCACGAGGAACCCGGCCACATTCCCGGGTTCTACGATGCGTCGGACCGGCGCGTGCTGCGACAGGGAATGGTGATCACCATCGAGCCGTTCCTGTCGACGCGCACGACCATGGTCGAGCAGTCCGACGACGGCTGGACGCTGTTCGGGCCGCCGGGCACGCGCTCGGCGCAGTACGAGCACACGATGGTCATCACACGCGGCGCACCCATCGTCGTGACGAGGCATTAATGGCATCGCTGCTGGTCAATATCGACGTCGACGATCTGAAGAAGGCCGTCCAGTTCTACTGCAGCGCACTCGATCTCACCGTCGGTCGTCGCTTCGGCCACGATGCGGTCGAACTGATAGGCGCCAACGCGCCCATCTATCTGCTGGCGAAACCGAACGGGACGGTCGCTTCCGCCTCCAGCCGTCACCTGCGCTCCTACGCACGACACTGGACGCCGATCCACCTCGACTTCGTCGTCGACAGCATCGAGGCTGCAGTGGACAAGGCGCGCAACGCCGGCGCGCGCCTGGAAGGCAACGTACGCTCCAACAGCTGGGGCAAGATCGCGATGCTCGCCGATCCGTTCGGCCACGGCATCTGCCTGATCGAATTCGTTGGGCGCGGCTATGACGAGATTGTGACGCCGGAGAAACAGAGGAAGCCGGATTGATCCAGTCAGAGGAGAGGCCGCAAAAGACCGCACAAAAGAAGGGAGATTCCATGATTCTTTTATGCGGTCTTTCGCGGCTCTCTGGTCTCTGGCGCTTGATTTAGCCCATGTCCGACCTCGTCTGCTGGAAATGCGGTTGTTCCTTGAGCGACTACACGCTGCCGTTGCGTCGTCTCGAGGAATGCCGTGCGTGTCATGCGGAGCTGCACGTCTGCAGGCTGTGCGAGTGGTACAGCACGAGCGTTGCCAAGCATTGCCGCGAACCGATCGCCGAAGAGGTGAAGGACAAGGAACGCGCGAACTTCTGCGACTACTTCAAGCCTAGGCCGGATGCTTATTCCGCTGCGCCGCTGGACGAAGCGGCCAAAGCCAGGGCGCAACTCGATGCGCTATTCGGCGCAGGTGCGGCATCGGCGCAGCCGAGTGCCGCGGACAAGGCACGCGCAGAACTCGATGCCTTGTTCGGGAAGAAGCAGTAACCAGGCTCCAGGTTCGCGTGGGCTTCGCTTTACGAAATTGACCGCTGCGTTTCGACGGGTGTATTCGCCATGCGTGCCATTACGCACGCCTTGTCCGATTTCCGGAGGACACCCATGACGTTTCGCACGACTCATCGCAGCACCGCCGGCAAGAAGCTCTACGCGGTCCGGGACAAGAACGGACGCTTCAAGGACATCCAGACCTACGAGCGCGCCCATCGCGCCGATCTTAAAAAGAAGAGCAAGGCAGAGAAGTCCAGGCACTGATTCGCTGTGTCCCTCTCCCGTGCAACGGGGGAGGGACGGGCGTGGCGGATCGGCCCATCAATCGTCGAAGGTTTCCGCCAGCGTATCCAGGTCGATGCCCAGCCGTTTGAGACGGGTGCGCAGCACCGGCCATTCCTCCTTCATGAACTTGTTGCGTTCGCGGCGCAGCAGCGCCTCGCGCACACCTTTTCGCACTACGAGCCCTTCGCCGCGCAGCCGGTCGGTGAGTCCATCGCGCGCCAGTTCCTTGTAGGCCTTGGCCACTGTGAGTGGATTGATCTCGTAGTCGCTCGCCAGTTGCCGCACCGAGGGCAGCATTTCACCTTCCGGATAGGTCTTGTCGATGATGCGGCCGACGAGCTGATCCATCAGCTGCCGATAGATCGGCAGATCGTCATGCCATTGCGGGATCGTGGCGGAGCGTTTCATGGACGTTCGGGGTGCGAGGCTCGGGGCGGAAAGACGACGGTCGAGTCATGCCTCGACGCACCATATCCCGCCGCGCCCTTGCATGCCACCGTCGTATGGAAGTACTGTATTACAGACATAACACAGTAAGGCAGAAGATGCTGCGGGCCATTGCCCCTCGCTGGCGCGCCGGGACCGCGGACGAACCGGACGTATCGCCGATGGATCGTCGCATCCAGCCGGTCCTGATCACGCCGTCCCGGCTGGCTGCGATTGCCGTCGCACTGGCGATTGCGACCACTGCCGCCTATGGGTACATGAGGTTCGGTCTGACACGCACATTGAGTGTCCCGGCCGAGCGGCTGGTCATTTCGGACGTCCGTCCAGGCGCCTTCCACGACTACATTCCCGTCACCGGCAATGTGCAGCCGCGCGAGACCGTCTACCTGGATGCCGTCGATGGCGGCCAGGTCGCGGAAGTCCTGGTCGAAGAAGGCGCCATGGTGAATGCCGGCCAGCCGCTGGTGCGGCTGAACAATACCCACCTGCAACTGCAGGTGATCGGCAGCGAAGCGCAGCTGTCCGAACAGCTCAACCGCCTGACCAGTACGCGGCTGCTGTTCGAGCAGACCAAGCTCACCCATGCGCGGGAACTGATCGATGTGCGTTTCCGGATCGAACAGGCGGAACAGCAACTCGCACGCATTCAGTCCCTTTCCGTCAGCGGCGCCATCCGGCGTGCCGACATCGAAGACGCACGGCTCGACCTCACGCGACTGCAGCGATTGCAGGCGGAACTGTTGCATGCCACCGCAGTGGACGAGACCTTGCAGCGCGAGCAGATCGGCCAGCTCGACCGGACAGTCAGAGGTCTCAACGCCAACCTCGACCTCGCGCGGCGGAATCTCGACAACCTGGTGATCAAGGCGCCGATCGCCGGTCATCTCACGTCGCTCGAAGCGCATCTCGGCGAAT
Organism: uncultured Steroidobacter sp.; assembly: GCA_964492345.1. Lineage (GTDB taxonomy): Bacteria > Pseudomonadota > Gammaproteobacteria > Steroidobacterales > Steroidobacteraceae > Steroidobacter. The sequence continues at coordinate 6,819 of CAZBKC010000047.1, forward strand.
CGAAAGCGCCGGGCCAGCGTCTCGGCCAGATCGATCAGGTCGACAGCTTCAAGGTCGCCGCCCTGGTCGACGAGCATTACCTCTCGCGCGTCACGGTCGGTCAGCAGGCGACGGCAGAAATCGGCGGCGCCGAACACAGGATGCAACTCGTGAAGGTCTATCCTGAAGTGAAGGACCGCCAGTTCAGGATCGACCTCGCCTTCACCGGCGCGACCCCCGCCTCGGTGCGGCGTGGACAGACGCTGCACTTGCGACTGGAGATCGGCGCGTCGAGCGACTCGCTGGTGATCGCGAACGGACCGTTCTATGAAGACACCGGCGGCCAGTGGGCATTCGTCATGACCGATGGCGGTACGGCGCAACGCCGCGCGGTAAAGCTTGGCAGGCGCAATCCGGACAACGTCGAAGTCCTCGAAGGACTGCGTGCAGGCGATCGCGTCATCACGTCGAGCTACGAAGCGCTGAAACCGTTCGAGCGCATCGAGCTGAGGTAGCAGGGCATGGATGGATCGGGAGAACACATGCAATCGGAGTCAATGATGCACGAGCCTTCGCAACCTCCGGTGTCCTTCCCCTCCCCCGTGTCGCACGGGGGAGGGCAGGGTGGGGACGCTCCGGCGGTCGAGTCCGCGCTCATCCGCCTGAGCAATGTCCGCAAGCTCTACCGCACGCAGGAACTCGAAACCCTCGCGCTCGACAACGTCAGCCTGGAAATCCGCGAAGGCGAGTTCGTCGCGGTCATGGGTCCGTCGGGCTGCGGCAAGTCGACCCTGCTCAACATCGTCGCCCTGATCGATACGCCGAGCAGCGGCAGCTATGTGCTGAACGACATCGAGGTGTCGAGCTTTCCCGAAAGCCGCCTGGTCGATCTGCGCAAGCACAACATCGGTTTCATTTTCCAGAGCTTCAACCTGATCGACGACCTGTCGGTGTACGAGAACGTCGAGCTGCCGCTGCTCTATCAGAACGTGCCGCGACAGACCCGGCGCTCGCGCGTACGCGAAGTGCTCGAACTGGTGGACCTGCTGCCGCGCGCGAACCACAAGCCGGCGCAATTGTCCGGCGGTCAGCAGCAGCGCGTCGCCGTCGCCCGCGCCGTGGTCGGCGATCCGAAACTGATCGTCGCCGACGAGCCCACCGGCAACCTCGACACGAAGAACGGCGAGGACGTCATGGACATGCTCACCACACTCAACGAACAGGGCGCGACCATCATGATGGTGACGCATTCGCCGACGCACGCCGAACGCGCGCATCGGATCGTCAACATGCTGGATGGGCGGATCGTGCCGGCAGCCGTGCTGTGAGCAAGCGGCCTGAAACAGGGAATGTCCCCATTTCCATGCTTGCGCACTATCTGACTGCCGCCTTGCGCAATTTCCGCGGCCAGTGGGCGGTGACGGCGATCAATGTCTCGTGCCTCGCGCTTGGGCTGGCCTGCTTCGTTGCGGCATGGGCGGTCTCCGCATTCTTTGAAATGCGCGATCACTATCACGCGCACGGTGAACGCATCCGGCTCATGATCTACCGCAATGCCGCCGCAGATGAGTGGCCCTCGGTGCAGACGCCATCGGCGCTTGCCGCTGTCCTGCGACTGGAATTTCCGCAGCTCGAACTCGTCGGGAGGATGTCGACGTCGTCGCGTCTCGCAGTGGCGACCGGCGATCGGGCGCGCTTCGCAGCCGTCGTTTTCGCCGACCCCGAAATTCTCCGCATCTTCGATCTGCCGCTCACGGGCGGCGGCCGCGACGCGCTCGAGCGGCCGAACGGCGCGGTCGTGAGTGCCGAACTGGCCGAGAACCTGTTTGGAACGCGCGATGTCGTCGGTCGCACCCTGCGCCTGGCGAGCCGCGGCGAAGTGATGATCGCCGCCGTCCTGGACCCGATCCGCGAGCCGTCGCATCTGACGACCAGTGGAGCGTTCCAGGCCGAGCATTTCGACATGCTGGTGACGATGGCCGCCCGCGACGAGTTCGTCGGCATGACGCCGCAGCCGTCGCCGGCCATGCGCAGCATCTTCGACTGGTTGCCGAGCGGATTTCGCACCTACGTCGTGCTGCCGGCAGACGGCTCTTTGAGCGCGGCACAGATGAACCTGCGGATGGATGAAGTGGTGCAGAGGCATGTGCCGTCACACACCAACCCCCTGCCGCTGTTCACGGTCGAGCCGCTCATTCGATACACCGAACAGCGTGTGTCGACACGAATCGGCAGCGGAATGCACGCCGGCAGCCAAGCGCCGCTGACGCTGCTGTTGCAGGTGTTCGGCGCCGTCATCCTGATCGTCGCAGCCCTGAACTATGCCAATCTCGCGACAGCGCAGGGCGCCCTGCGTGCGCGCGACATCGCGCTGCGTCGGGTCGTCGGTGCACGGCGCGGGCAGCTGATCGCGCAGTTTCTGCTGGATGCGGCGCTGTCGACCGGGGCTGCGCTGCTGCTTGCACTGGCGTTGCTGGCAGTGCTCAGCAGATTCGCTACGACCCTCACGCTCTCGCAGTTCACGCTGCTGTTCGCCGCCATGCCGCAGTTCTGGCTGATGCTCGCGGCCGTCCTGGTCGTCGTTACCGTGGTATCTGGAGCCTATCCCGCTGTCATGCTGTCCGGCGTGCGGCCGATTCGTGCGCTGCGTGAGCTGTCGAGTGGGGACGGCGCACGTGCGCGGGCCGGACTGCTGACCGGACTGCAACTGCTCTTCGCGAGCGTACTGCTGATCGTGGCACTGGTACTGGTGCAGCAGCGGCGCGCGATGGAGCACGCCGTCGATACACGGGCGTCGCACGCCCTCGTGGTCATCGCGAACGATCTGCGGGCGGCCGGGCTGGACGTCCAGGTGCTGCTGAATGAGATACGCCGCGAGCGCGGCGTGTCGAGCGTGACGACAGCCAGCGAACCGCCGTGGAGTTCGCGCGTTCTCGTGCCGATGAAGGTATCAGTGGCTGACGCAGCGATCGGCTCGAGCGTATCGCCGAAGCAGCTTGTCATCGGTGATGATTTTTTCCGCACGCTGGATATCCCTGTGCTCGCCGGCCGCACGCTCGACAGCGCACGCGGCGATGACGTGAGCCAGACCGGCTTCGGCCTGAATTTCGTCGATGGCACGTTTCGCGCTGCCGACCGCACGACCCATGTCGTCGTGGATGCGACCGTCGCCAGCCGGCTCGGCTTCGCACGTCCGCAGGATGCCGTCGGCCAGACGATTCGCCTCTCGCCCCCGTTCGAAAGCAGCGGCCCCCGGCCGCCACCGCAATACCGCCGCATCGTGGGTGTCGTCGCCGATTCCATGCTGAAGCCCACGGACGTGGGGCTGAAGGGCGCGGTGTATCAACTGAATCCGGAAGAAGCTCTCTCGCCGATCATTCGCCTGAGCGCGGACGCACCCCGCGAAACGCTGGCGGCGATCGATCGAACCTGGGCGCGGCTCGTTCCCTACGAGCCGCTGGTCCGTCGTTTCGCCGACGAGGATCTGCAGCTCGCCTTCTCCCGGCTCGACAACACGCTGCGGGTCTTCGCCGCGCTGTCGTTCTGCGCGCTGGGCATCGCGATGATGGGACTGTTCGCGATGGCCCTGCACATGGTCAACCGCCGTCGCCGGGAAATCGGCATCCGCAAGTCGCTGGGTGCCAGCGTGCCGCAGATCGTGTGGCTGCTCCTGCGCAGGTTCGGATTCTGGGTCGTGCTCGCCAATCTCGTCGCATGGCCGTGCGTATTCATCGGCGTACGAGGCTATCTAGATCAGTTCGCGACCGACGCCGGCCTCAGTTGGCCGCCCTTCGTTGCCGGATTCGTCATCACGCTGCTGTGCACCTGGCTTGCCGTGCTCGTGCAGGTCGCACGGACGGCGTGGCTGACGCCGGCGACGGTGCTGCGGCATGAGTAGGAGTGGCGACTTGCTCTCCCGCATTACTGTAAGCACCAAATGATTGAAGTGATGTCGGCTAGTGCGTCCCTTCCTCCGCGCAGCGGGGAGGAGGCGCGCGTAAGCGCGCTGGAGATCCCCCAGCGAGGGGAGAAGGACAGGAAGGGGGTGCCTTGAAAAGCAGCGCAGCTCGTGCTGCTGCCCCACCCCAACCCTCTGCTGCACATGGGTGTGTCCCGCGGGATTTCCGTTGGTCACGAATGCCGCGGGTGCAGGGATGCGCAGGAGCGACCCGCTGCACGGAGGAGGGGGCGGAGAAGACCATCGCGCAAGAATTCTTGATGCAGTGCCGTTACGCTTAAGTTCATCCCGGGCAGGTTTCGCATGCTCCGCCATTTCAGCAGACACCCTCTCGCTTCTCTGATCCAGATCGCTGGCCTGTCAGTCGGCTTCCTCTGCTTCCTGGTCGGATTCGGTGCGGCGTACTACTGGTCGATGAGTGATCGCCAGTATCCCGGGAGCGATCGAACCTACGTACTGACGCAGGATGTCACGTACAAATCGACGCCGCGCTCCGGCGCATCGGCGAGCGCCGCGTACCACGTTGCGAAGTACGTGCGCAGCGATATTCCAGAACTCGATGCCGTGGCGCGTTCCGTGAACTGGTCGGCGCTGCCGGTGAGTGCGGGCGATCAGGCCCGTTCACTGATCATCGCCGGCGCCGATCCGGACTTCTTCAGGATTTTCCGCCGACCCAGTTCCGGGCCTTCGATCGATGCATTGCGCGCGCCACGCAGCGTGGTGGTGACACCTGCAGCAGCAAACACGTTGTACGGTTCACTCGACGTGATCGGAAGAACGTTGCGATTGAATGAGCAGATAGATCTGAACGTCACGGGCGTCTTCGAACCGTCTCAGCCGTCCCACATGGGTCGCGACGGCCATTTGCGATTCGACCTGCTGGTTTCGTGGGATGTCATCGAAGCCCTCATTCGTTCCACGGACCCGGGAATTGCGGATGAGAACAACGAAATCTGGTTTGCACGATGCTGCGCCACTTACGTGCAGCTTCCGCGTGATGACACTCTGAGCGCTGCAGCGCTACAGCAGCGTCTGCATGAACTGGCGCAGAGGCGAGTCCCTGCGAGCCAGCGCGCCTTTGCCGATATCGATATCGCCGCCATTCCGGTCAATGCGCTCCAATCGCTGGAGGTTGAGCGATTGCTCTTCGCAAACAGTGGGGTGCAGATCTCACTTGGCTTCGCACTGTTCTCGCTGGCGAGCGCTGTGCTGCTCGTAGCCTGCCTGAACTACGCCAATCTCGCCGCCGCGCAGATTCTCGATGCCGCAGGACAGCTCGGTGTGCGCCGGATTCTCGGGGCGGATCGGTGGACGCTGGCTGCCGAGCGCCTGCTGGAAGCGATGCTGTGCACGACGGCGGCGCTGGTCCTGGCGCTGTTGATTGTGGCGATGTTCTCCGCACTGCTTCCGCAGTACCTCGCGGTCGATCTGCATGTCCTCCGCAGCAGCGCCAGGTTCTGGATATGGATCCTGGTCGTATGGGCGCTCGCGACCTGTGTCGCGGGTTTCTGGCCGGCGCTGCTCGCGTTCTTCATCCGCCCCCGAGATTCGTTGCGACCGATGCGTGGACGCGCGGTGCGAGGATGGCGAGCCGGGCCGCTGGTCGTCGCGCAGTTCGCGACGGCCAGTCTGCTGGTCAGCATCGCCGTCACCATCACAGCGCAGCATCGTGAACTCGAGCGTATTGGACTTGACGGCGGGAAGGTCGTTGCCGTCGCCAACAACCTGGCGACTGCCGGCGTTTCCTTCGATGTGCTCAAGGCCGGTCTTCTGCAGCGTCCGCAGATCCAGTCGGTCTCAGCTTCCAGCGTTCTGCCCTGGGAGTTCCGAACCTTTCGGAACCCGTTCAGTCGCTCGCCTGCACCCGGGTCGACAGTCGTGAACGCGTATGGAAACACGGTCTGGTACGACTACTTCGAAACGATGGATGTCGAACTGCTCGCCGGGCGCACATTCAGTGTGGATTTCGATGACGTTTCCAGTTCGATGTTCGCGAACCCGTCGAAACCGATTCCCGTCGTCATCGACCGTGCCCTCAGCGCGCAGCTGGGCTTTGCAGGCCCGCCGGCCGCTGTCGACCGATTGGTCTACATCAGAAATCCGTTCGCGGCGACAGCCCAGGTACTACGCATCATCGGGGTCGTGGAGAACAAGCCGGCACACTTCGTCGGCGGCGGCACGACCTCCAGCAGCTACCAGTTACATTCTTCGGCGCGCTTCCCGCTGATCCGGATACACAGCGGGAACACTACCGACGCGCTGGCCGCGATCGACGCTACGTGGCGAGCACTCGCACCGCAGATTCCTTTGCAGCGACAGTTTGTCGACGACCTCTTCAATCGCAACTACGAAATCTTCGCCCGCATCGGCCACGCATTCCGCGTGCTGGTGGCGCTGGCATTGACCGTCGCCTGTCTGGGCCTTTTCGCCATGTCGACGCATGTCGTGCGCGCTCGAATACATGAGATTGGTGTGCGCAAGACACTGGGTGCCAGCGCGTCGCGCGTACTGGCGATGCTGATGAAAGATTTCTCGCGTCCAGTGCTGATTGCCAATCTGTTGGCGCTACCGCTGGCCCTGCTTGCCGCCAGGATTTACCTGAACGTTTTCATTCACCGGCTGCCGCTCTCTGCAGGTCCGTTTCTCGTCAGTCTCGGCGTGACACTGATCGCGGCATGGGCCGCCGTCGCATTGCAGGCGACGCGAGCCGCGTGGCTGAAACCCGCCACGGTGCTGAGACATGAGTAGTGGAGTCGGGAAATTTCCGGAACGCGATCTCCCGAGTCGACGGGGACGCGCATCAAATTGCCGAGTCGGATCAAGGATTAAGCCGGGGCCTTGAGGCACAACGTCAACGTTGACGTGCCTGCGTCTTCGCCGGTCGCGTCGAACGCTTCGTCAGGTCTCCGCGGTATCGA
>CAZBKC010000048.1:0-13529 GCA_964492345.1 uncultured Steroidobacter sp.
CTTTTTCGCGCTCACGTTCAGGTCCTTGCCAACATACAAGGACAGGATGGGGGCGTTTCGAAACCAGAACCAGCAGACTGAATGACCCGCCGACTGTTCGTGCTGCCTGAGCGTGGGAAGACGCGACGCCAGACGCTGAAACCCTGGTCCAGCAGTGAGCTCAGCAGATTGCGTCAACTCGCTGAAAGTGGAGTCGCGCTTGCGACGATTGCGACTGATCTGCGGCGCACGGTCGCCGCCATCCGCAATAAGGCAACGATGCATGGAATATCGCTCACCCGCGTGAAGGCAGCGACATAGACCCCGGGACCTCGCAGTCCCGGGGTCCGTTTCCCATCAGAAGTTCATCTGCAGTCCGAAATAGCAGTAGCGACCGATGATGTCGTACGTCCCCGGCTGTGTCTGGCCGATCGTGCCGCCGACGATCGGCGGCTCCTCGTCGGCCACGTTGTTCACACCACCGCGGAACAGGAACATGTCGTTCAGTCGATACGAGAGGGTTACGTCGAACAGGTCGTACGCATCGACACCCGGTGCAGGGCTGGCAGGCCGTGTGACGGAGGTGATGTCGTCCATCTTCGGCAGTCCACCGATGGTTCCTGCGTAATCCAGGAATGGATCGTTGGGCAGGGACTGCTCTTCGTAATTGTTCAACCAGCCTATCGACACATTCGTGTGCAAATTTCCCGAACCAATCTCGATGGCGTGATTCACCTGCGCGTCGATGCCGCTCGTTTTCAGCGATGCCAGGTTCAGGAAATTGGTCGAGACCTCGGTGACGGTGCCGGTTGCACTTCCCCGGGCAATCAACTGGCAGAAGGCATTGCCCGGATCGAGCGTCGGGTTGAAGGTGGGATTGAAGCAACGCTGCAGGACCGCAGGACCATCGATCGTCTTGATGACGTCGTCGATGGTAATTTTCCAGTAGTCGACCGTGAGCGAAAGATCGTTCGATCCATGAGGCCTGCACGTCACCGGCAGGCAGCGAGAACAACGTGCCGGTGGCGGACGCATCGAAAAGGCTGCGTTCAACCGTCGTTGTCGAGACGTCGTTCGGTGCCATGAATTGCTGGCATTCCGCGGATAGCGCCATCGAGTTGGCCAGACCGAACGGATTGAAACCGCCCTCACAAAGCGAAAGGCCGCCGTCGGGCGCCTGCAGCAGTTGGTTCAGGCGCGAGGCCAGTGAAAGGTTTTCGATCGTTTCGACCGCATCGGTGGAGTCGTGCGATCCGTAGATATCGAACTTCCAGTCCTTGAGACCCGTTTCGCCAAGACACCGGGATGCTTGTTACGGCGCTTGTGGCAGGCCGTCGCGAGCGCCGGTGGCGCGGCTGAAGCTCAACTCCACACCGTTTCCCAGCAGTTTGCGAATGTCTTCCGGACGGACACGAAGGTTGACGTGATGTAACACCTGAACTGCCATGGCCCATCGCCAGCGCTTACAACGTCTCGGTATTGTAAAACTCGCCGAACAGGTCCTGGTCGGATGGCCGGTCCTCTGCGATCGGTCGGCTGACCCACGTCACGTTCATGTAGTGCCTGAGCGAAATGTTTTCGTTGGTGATGTTGCCGCCCCAGTAGCCGCATCCCAGACTCGACGTCATCGGCATGCCGTTGTTGAACGCCCCTGCGTTTGCCTTGGATTGCGGCTGGCGCACCATCATCCGGCTGACCGGCGCTACCAGGGCCAGCCGGTGCACGTGCTCGTCGTCGAATGAATAGATGCCGCAGGAATGCCCCGCACCGCCGACCTGATAGATCTGCCGCACCATATCCAGCGCCATGTCGAAACCTTCGTATCGGAAAAGCGCCAGCACCGGCGACAGCTTTTCGCCCGAGAAACGATGCTGTTTGCCGATCTCCACCTGCGGAACGATGATGAACGTGCGATCGGCAGCGATCTCGAAGCCCGCCATCTTCGCAATCGTCGCTGCGGACCTGGCCACTGTCGTGACGGTGCGCCGCCCTTCCGCATCCCACATCACCTTCTCGAGCAGTTGCTTCTGCTCCGGCGTCGCGAAGTGGCCGCCCTCCTTCTGCAACTGCGCCAGAAATCTGTCGTAGATGGAGCTGTCCACCAGCAGATTGCCGTCGGCCGAGCATCCGGAACCGTTGTCGGACGTCTTGCTCATTCGTGTGTTGCGCGCCGCGTCGGCGATGTCCGCCGTCTCATCGATCACCATCGTCGAGTTGCCGGCGCCCACACCGAGCGCTGGCTTTCCGGAGCTGTAGGCCGCTCTGACCATCGGCATGCCACCCGTTGCAATGGTGAGATCGCAGATCGCCATCAGCTCCTGCGACAGCGGGATGCTCGGCTTCTCGACGCACTGGAAAATGTCTTCCGGCGCGCCGAGCTTTTTCAGGGTGGCGCGCATGACGTTCACCATGTCGAAGGTCGTCTGCCTGCTCGCCGGATGCGGCGAAAAGATGACCGCATCCTTGCACTTGAGTGCATAGATGCCGTTGCCTGGGGGCGTAAGCTCCGGGTTCGTGCTGGGAATCAGCGACACGATGACACCCGCCGGCTTCGCGTACTTGACGATTCCCTTCTCCGGAATCTCCTCGATGACGCCCATGCTTTTCTGGCGCAACGCGTCGCGGAGAATCCCCAGAATCTTGAATCGCTTGGCCGGACGACCTTCGCGGTCGCCGAGCCCGCTCTCGTCGACGCCCTGCTGGGCAATGCGCGTGAAGGTCTTCTCGTTCGCGGTTGCCCAGCCGATCGCCTGACACAGTCGATCCACCCTTGCCTGATCGTAGGATTCGATCTCTCGCATTGCCTTGCGCGCCCGGCGCAGCAGTTCCTGCGCGTACTGTCGTTCGTCGGCAGTGATGATTCTTGTCATGGGCAAGCCACCGAATTTAATGTACGGACTGGTACGCTCATTCTGGGGCAAATATGTCCCCGGTGGCAATCTCAAATGCTGCGTGTCACGACTGACCTGGAAGAGCGATCAACGGGCGCCCGGGACGCCTCACCGGCAACGCCGCGCATTCAGCAGGCGAACAATCCTTCCCGCCGGAAAATCCCGACAGCTTGCTGCGTTGCCTGCGGCGATGGCGGCTGTACGCCTTCGAGGGTGTAGCGCAGTTTCAGCCGCTGCCATTTGTAGCTGCCCAGCTGATGGAAGGGCAGAACATCCACCCGCTCGACATTGCCCAGGCTTGCGGCGAACCGCGCGATGTCTGCGATGTCATCGGGATCGTCCGTCAGTCCCGGAACGAGCACGAAACGTATCCACAGCGGCCGGCCGCGCAGTGCCAGGCGGCGTGCAAACGCCAGGGTCGGCTCGATCTCGCGTCCTGTGAGCGCGCGATGCTTTTCGTCGCCCCAGGCCTTGATGCCGAGCATGACGAGGTCGACGGTATCGAGTTCCGCCTCGCTCAGCCGCTCGCCGAGAAAACCGTTGGTTTCGATCGTGGTGTGAATTCCCATGGCCTTCGCGGCGGCGAGCAGTTTCACGATGAAGCGATCCTGCATCAGCGGTTCGCCGCCGCTGAACGTCACACCGCCCGCCATGATCTTCAGGCCCTGACGGTACTTGCGCAGCTGTTCGACCGCGCGTGTCACCGCCACGGGGATGCCGTTGCGCAAGGTCCACGTATCCGGGTTGTGGCAGTACTGGCAGCGCCACATGCAGCCCGTCGTCCATGCCACGACGCGCACGCCCGGACCGTCGACGGCCGAACCGGTGGTGAATGAATGCAGAAAGCCCATGTCGCCGCTGGCGAGCGCCGAGCGCACATCGGTTTCCGGCAGGTCGTTGCCCAGGTCGACACGCATGTCGAACGGACTGGCTGCCTCCAGAGCCACCGGCTGTCTTGCGCCCGCCTCGCTCATGCGATCAGCCTCCGTGGAAGGTCCGGTTGATGACGTCCATCTGCTGTTCGCGCGTCAGGCGAACGAAATTCACGGCGTAACCGGAAACGCGGATCGTGAGACTCGGATACTTCTCCGGATGCTCCACGGCATCGAGCAATGTCTCGCGGTTCAGCACGTTCACGTTCATGTGATAACCCGTCGTGCCGAAGAACGCGTCGAGGATCGCGGTGAGGTTGGTGACCCGGTCCGACTCGATTCGACCCAACCCCTCCGGTACCAGCGTCGTCGTCAGGGAAATGCCGTCCTGTGCATCGCGATAGGGAATTTTCGCGACGGATGCAGCGGCAGCGTGAATGCCGTGACTGTCGCGCCCATGCATGGGATTCGCACCCGGCGCAAAGGGCTCTCCCTGCCGCCGGCCGTCCGGGGTATTGCCCGTCGCCTTGCCATAGACCACGTTCGAGGTAATGGTGAGGATCGACTGGGTGTGCTGCGCATTGCGGTAGGTCGGGTACTTGCGCAACTTGCTCATGAACGTGCTGACGGTCCAGGTCGCGATCTGATCGACCCGGTTGTCGTTGTTGCCGAACAGCGGAAACTCGCCTTCGGTCCGGTAGTCCGTGACCAGGCCCGTCTCGTCGCGCACGACACGGACTTTCGCGTACCTGATGGCCGAGAGACTGTCCGCCACCACGGACATGCCGGCCATGCCGAATGCCATGGTGCGTACCGGCGCATAGTCGTGCAGGGCCATTTCGATGCGTTCGTAGGCGTACTTGTCGTGCATGTAGTGAATGATGTTCATGGCATTCACGTACACGCGCGCCAGCCAGTCCATCACACGCTCGAAGCGGGCCAGCACGTCGTCGAAGTCCAGCACCTCGCCCTGCACGGGATCGAATGCCGGCGCCACCTGCTTGCCGCTGATTTCATCGCGTCCGCCGTTGATCGCATACAGCAGGCATTTGGCCAGGTTGGCGCGGGCACCGAAGAACTGCATCTGCTTGCCGAGCAGCATCGGCGAGACACAACAGGCAATCGCACCGTCGTCGCCCCATACCTGCCGCATGATCTCGTCGCTCTCGAACTGCAACGAACTGGTGTCGATGGCCACCTTCGCAGAGAAGCGCCGGAAGCCGTCCGGCATGCGCGGCGAATACCAGATCGTGAGATTGGGTTCGGGTGCCGGCCCCAGGTTGTAGAGCGTCTGCAGCAGGCGGAAGCTGGTCTTCGTCACCAGCGTGCGGCCGTCGTCTCCCATGCCGCCGATCGACTCCGTCACCCAGGTCGGATCGCCGGCGAAGAGCTCGTCGTACTCCGGTGTGCGCAGGAAGCGCACGATGCGCAGCTTGATGACGAAGTCGTCGATGATCTCCTGCGCCTGCGATTCGCTCAGCGTGCCCTTGGCAAGATCCCGCTCGAAATAGACATCGAGGAAGGTCGAGACGCGGCCCAGCGACATGGCCGCCCCGTTCTGTTCCTTGACCCCGGCGAGATAGCCGAAGTACAGCCACTGCACCGCTTCCCGGGCCGTTGCGGCCGGCCGCGAAATATCGAAGCCGTAGCTTTTCGCCATCTGCAGCAGTTCATCGAGCGCGCGAATCTGTTCCGAGAGCTCCTCGCGATCGCGAATGATCTCGTCGGTCGACATCTCCGCATCCAGGGCGTCGCGTTCCTGCCGCTTGCGCTCGATGAGCCGGTTCACTCCGTAGAGTGCGACGCGGCGATAGTCCCCGATGATTCGCCCGCGGCCATAGGCGTCCGGCAGTCCCGTAAGCACATGCGAACTGCGGCAGCGGCGAACATCGGCCGTATAGGCATCGAAGACCGCCTCATTGTGCGTCTTGCGATACTTGGTAAAAGCCTCCACGACGTGCGGATCCGGCTCGTAGCCGTAGGCCTTGAGCGCATTGACGATCATGCGCAGACCGCCATTGGGCATGATGGCGCGCTTCAACGGTGCCTCGGTCTGCAGGCCGACGATGATCTCACTGGCACGATCGATGTAGCCGGGTGCATGCGCCGTGATCGAGCTTGGAATCTGCGATACATCCAGCACTCCCTTGCGACGCTCTTCGACGAACAGATCCTGCAGCTTCATCCAGAGAGCCTGCGTTCGCGGCGTTGCAGGTGCAAGAAACGAGTCGTCTGCCTCGTACGGCGTGTAGTTCTGCTGGATGAATGCGCGGACGTTGATTTCCTTGTTCCACAGTCCGGTGCGAAATCCCTGCCAGGGTTCAACTGTGGAAGTCGCGTCCGGAAGTTCGGGGGCATGTGCGGCCATGGAGTCCTCCTCAGTCAGCGTGCGCCGACATCAGCCCGAGCTGTGTCGCGGTGTGTCTGGCAATCATGAGTTCCTCGTTCGTCGGGATGACCCACGCCGACAAACGACTGTGTGGCGCCGAGATCCGCGGTCCGCCGTCGCGATTGGCCTCGTCGTCGAGCTCCAGGCCCAGCCACTGGCAGCCTCGGGCAATGAGCTGGCGGATCTCCGACGATTTCTCGCCGATGCCCGCGGTGAACACCAGCGCGTCGATACCGCCGAGGGCAGCGGCCAGTGCGCCGATCTCCTTCACTGCCCGATACACGAAGTAGTCGATCGCAAGCCGGGCGGCCGGTTCGCGGCTCGCGAGCAGCTTGCGCATGTCGTTGCTGACGCCGGAAATGCCGAGCAGCCCCGACTGCTTGTAGAGCATCGCCTCGACCTCGCCCGGCGACAGGTTCAGGCACTGGAACAGATAGAGAATCACGCCCGGATCGACCGCACCCGGACGCGTGCCCATGCACAGCCCGTCCAGCGCCGTGAATCCCAGCGTACTGTCGACACTGCGGCGGTTCTTCAATGCACACAGGCTCGCGCCGCTGCCGAGGTGCGCCACGATGACGCGCCCGTTCGCAATGTCCGGTGCGACCCGCGGGAGCACCGAAGCGATGTATTCATAAGAGAGACCGTGAAATCCGTATCGCTGCACGCCCTGCCGGCGAATCTCCAGCGGCAGCGGCACAAGCTCTGCGACCGCCGGCTGACCGCGATGGAAGCTGGTATCGAAACAGGCCACCTGCGGCACATCCGGCAGCCTCTGCTGAACCGCCTCGATGGCGGCGAGATTGTGCGGTTGATGCAGTGGCGCCAGCGGCACCAGCCTGTGCAGATCGATCAGGACGTCGGGCGAGATCCGGGTCGGCCCGTGATAGTTCGAGCCGCCGTGAACGACACGATGGCCGACGCCGCCGAGGCGCACATCCCCAAGATAGGAACGCAGCCATTTCGCCACCACGACCAGGGCGCTGCCGCAATCGGCGACCGGCTCGGCGGGCGGTTCCTCGAGCAGCGTCAGGCCGAGACCATCGCGCGCAATGAATCGCGGCGACGAGCCGATGCCCTCTACCTGCCCGCTGGCCGCGACATCGCATTTGTCGCTCGTGACCTGCCGGTAGGCAGTGAACTTCAGGCTCGAAGAGCCTGCGTTCAGGACGAGTATCGGGGTCGCACCCACCGGTTCATCCCCCGCGCCGGCGCGCATGTGCGGCAAGCATGGTAACACCACAACTCGCGATGCGCGAACGCACGCTGTCCGCGCGGCTGGTGAGGATCACCGGTACGCGAGCACCCAGTACCAACCCGGCGCTGTCCGCACTGGCAAGGAACGTGAGCTGCTTCGCCAGAATGTTTCCCGATTCCAGGTCAGGCGTGACCAGGATGTCCGGATCGCCTGCGACTTCCGACACGATGCCCTTGGTCTTCGCTGCATCGCGGCTGATCGCATTGTCGAAAGCCAGCGGTCCATCCAGCACACCGCCGGTAATCTGTCCGCGCTCCGACATCTTGCACAGACAGGCCGCGTCGATGGTCGCGGGCATCTTCGAACTCACCGTTTCGACGGCTGCAAGGATCGCGACCTTGGGTCTCGACACGCCCATGATGATCGCGAGGTCGATCGCGTTCTGGCAGATGTCCACCTTGTCCTCCAGGCCGGGTGCGATGTTGATGGCGGCGTCCGTCACCATGAGGACCTTGTGATACGTGGGAACGTCCATCACGAAGACATGACTGATGCGCCGCGCGGTACGCAGGCCACCTTCGCGCGACACCACGGCTGCCAGCAGTTCATCGGTGTGCAGACTTCCCTTCATGAGCAGTTCCGCACGTCCCTCCCGCACGATCTCGACGGCTTTCGCTGCGGCGGCATGACTGTGCGATGCATCGACGATCTCGGTGCTGCCGAGGTCGATGTTGCCGCGCCGCGCGACGTCCTCGATCTTCGTGCGCGGACCGACGAGGATCGGCTCGATCAGCCGCTTGGCTCCCGCCTCGATCGCACCTGCGAGCGCAGAGGCCTCGCAGGGATGAGCGACTGCAGTCGGTATCGGCTCCAGCTCCCGACACCGCAGCAGCAGGCTCTCGTACTTTCCCGTTCCGGTCGCATTCATGTTCATGCCTTGACTTCCGCGGTAAGGGGCAGCGCCGAACGCACGGCAGGCCCGGTTTCCTTGAGCAACAGCGTCAGGATGACGGCGAGCCCGACACCGTAGAGCAGCGGTTCGAACGTGGTCTGGTAGTGCTCCAGCGAGAAGGTCCTGGCCCCGCCCCCGATGCTGGCGAGAATCCAGCCGAACACCGGCCCGAGCAGCGCGCTGAAGGTGAAATTGAGAAAGTTGATGACGCCCGTGGCCGTACCGCCGAACTGGGGCGGATTCGCTTCCTTGATCACCGTGTAGGGAAGCATGGCAGCACCGGAGGCGATTCCTGCGACGAGTCCGAGCGTGTACGGAGGAAAGACGTTGACCGGTCCGTGGAGAATCCAGGCAAGACATGCCAGCAGCAGCACCGCGCCGCCAACGATGACGGGTTTGCGCCGTCCGATCCTGTCCGAGATCGCGCCGAGCAACGGACAACCGATGATCCAGCCCAGCGGTACGGATGCCGAGCGCAGTACGGCGGACGCGTAGTCGAACCCCTGCGCCTCCTGGAGATAGCGAACCCCCCAGATCATGTCGAAGATGGTGGTCGGAATGAACAGCAGACCCGCGATCATTCCGCACAGGATGGATTGTGGATTGCGAAATACCACGGCCAGCGCATGCCCGGCCGATCGCAGCCAGTTGTCTTCGGCGGGCACAGTGCGCTCCCGCGCCGGCAGCAGGATGAACAGCAGCACACAGATCACCAGGCCGGCGATGCCCATCACGATCCAGAACGTACTCCAGCGCATGCCCGCGCCGATCGCCGGCCCGACCATGAACTGTCCCGCCGATCCGCCTGCCATTCCGAACATCTGGGTGGCGCCGATCAGCGTTGCCGCTCGTGAAGCCGGAAAATTGCTGGTCGCGATATACACCGCTCCCACCAGGGCAAAGACACCGCCGGCTCCCTGCAGCAGCCGGCCCGCACTCGCAAGCTCGTTGTTGCCGGTGGCGAACATCAATGCCCCGATGCCGACGGCGGCCGCGCCGAGAGGGATCACTTTGCGGGGACCCAGGCGGTCCAGTGCCACGCCTGCGACCAGGCTGAAGGGCGAGTAGCCGTAGTAGAACAGCCCGGCCATGGTCGCTACGCCCATGGCCGTCAGCCCGAACGCTTCCGACAGCTGCGGCATCATGACGCTGGGCGCCGACCGCAGCATGTACTGATAGAAGTAGTACACGGCCGTGATCAGCCACGCGATGGCCGCCGTCTTCGCCGCCGTCTTCATGCGGCTACCCCCGTGTGCTGCAGCCGCCGCATCCGCAGCATCCCGCGTGTCAGCAAAGTACGAGAGAGACCGCTAGGCCGCCTTCCGATGTCTCCTTGTACTTGGAGTTCATCTCCTTGGCAGTCAGCGCCATGGCAGTCACTGTCGTGTCGAAATCGACGCGCCGATGCGCCGGAATCTCGTTGCTGGCGATCATGAAGCCCGTCCATGCCTTCACCGCTCCGAAGGCGCAACGCTCGATGCACGGAATCTGCACGAAGCCGGCGACGGGATCGCACGTCATTCCCAGGTGGTGCTCCAGCGACGACTCCGCAGCGTTCGCCACGACCTGTGCTGGAAAATCGTGGGCCTGTGACAGAAAGGCCGCGCCCATCGCCGAAGCGACACCAATCTCCGCCTGACATCCGCCTTCAGCGCCGGATAGCGTGGCGTTGTGCTTGCACAGATAACCCACCGCTGCCGCCGCCAGCATGCCGTCGCGAATCTTCTGTTGTGGAAGCTTGCGGCCACCCTCGCCCACCACATACACGAGCGCCGGCATCACACCTGCCGAGCCGCCGGTCGGCGCGGTCACGACCAGGTGCCCGCGCGCATTTTCCTCGGATCCCGCCAGCGCATAAGCCGCCACCACGCCGACGCCGCGCTGGCTCTCATATTGGTCATCCATCGCGCGCTTGTACACATCGCTCGCCTTGGTCCTGAGCTTGATCGGTCCCGGCAAGGTGGCTGACGGGGCTTTCAGCCCGGCGTTCACGATGTTGACCATCGCCGTCGTGATCTTGTCGATGAAAGCATTGATCTCGGCTTCGCTCTTGCCGGAGACCGCCACTTCATTCGCCATCACCAACTGCGCGACCGACAGGTTGTTCCTGGCGGCATGTGCCTGCAGCTCCGCCATGGTTGCGTACGGATACTTCGGCTGTCCCTTCTTCGGCGGCTGATATCCCTTCCATTCGATGAAGCCACCGCCGACCGAGTAGTACTCGAGTTCGTACAGCGTCTCGTTGCCTGCGACGAGCTTGCAGGTCATGGTGTTCGGGTGCGGAAAGTCGCCCTTGGGCGAGTCGTAGACGATATCCTTGAGCGAGACCGTGTGAGTCTTGCTGCCCAGCTTCACCTGGAAGGCCTGGTCCGGATTCGCGGCAAGCCCGTCGAGGAACTCCGGTTCGACCGTCGCCGGTTCCTTGCCGATGACACCGGCAAGCGCCGCGCGCTCCGTACCGTGACCCTTGCCGGTCGCGCTCAGGCTGCCGAACAGATGCACCTTGATCCCGGTCGCCTTGTCGAGCTGCGCCGCCGGCAGCCGGGTGCAGCGCTGGTAGAAGTCATAGGTGATCCGCATCGGGCCGATCGTGTGCGAGCTGGAAGGCCCGGGACCGACCTTGTAGAACTCTTCGAGCACCGTCATCACCGGGCCCTTGGATTTCTTGACCACATCCAGCTCGGGAGAGAGCTGCATGCCGAGTGCGGGAGGTGCCGCACTGGCACGCGCGGTCTGCTCTTCGGCAGACATGGCGCGCCCCGTGATTACAGTGGTTGCCCCGATCACGGCGCTGCGCATCAGGAACGTGCGACGGTCGATACCCGCAGGAATCGCCAATGCCTCCGCGGCCCCTTCCGACAAGTCGAGCGGACTGTCTTTCTCTGACTTCATGACTCTGCCCCCTGGTTGTGATCCATTGCTGCTGGGAACCGGTGCACGCGGGCGCACCGGCGGCTCCAATGCTAGAAGAACCGGCGATGCTGACCATACGTAGCGCACCGGAGAGAATCCCGAAACCCGCTCATGATTGGCCTGGACGTTTGCCAGTGCATACGCATCAAGTGCAATCCGCAGGCATTGCTGTCGTACGCGGCATGCAACTGCAGAAAATATGTGTCGACGGGATGACGAATAGGGACAAGACTCGATAGGCGGCCGCAACGTGCCGCGGAAAAATTCCACCCTCTCACCAAATCCTGGAGATTTCCTATGCCCACCCCAGACTTCGGCTCCCAGTGGCATGAGTCGCAACTCGCTCCGGTCGATGCCGAGATCGCCAGGCTGGCCACCATCTGCGACATGCGGATCCTGGATCCTGGGGTCATCGAACGCGTACTCGCGGGGGATGAGTCCGTCTGCGGCAGGGCCAGCGAGAAAGCCTTCCGCAAGCTCCAGGGGCTGGTGAAGATGCACTACGCCCTGACCGACGACAGTCTCAGGGCCCTCGGTCCGGAGGAATCGGCTCGCATTCTCGACCAGATCCGCGAGCGGCTGCGCGGACGCTACGACATCGGCGGTAACCGCTGAAGTGGCAGTCGCGCCGCAACATCCGTGCGGATGATTTCACGGCCTGCGGGCGCATCGACGATCGGTGCGCCATCACTGGTCGGAAATCGTGGCTTCCTGCTTCCAGCTGGGATCCGGATCGAAGACATCGATGGCCATCGCCACCTGCGGCGTCTCGGGGCCGAGGTCCTTCGAATACACGACGCCATTGTGGCTGACCATGAAACTCATGACGCCGCTGGTGCCGTACTCTGCGGGGACGGCGATGAGCGCAAAACCGCCCAGCATCTTGTCGCGCACCAGATAGTCGTACGCACCGCCCTTGGCGTGCGGCCCCTGTGCTGTCAGCAGGCGATACACATAGCCGTGAAACGGCTCGTCTTTCGCAGTGCCCTTCTCGAAATAACCCTCGCTGCGCGCCGCTGCGAAGCTCTCACCCAGCGGACTCGGCGGCTCATCGGCCGCGGTCGGCCAGTACAGGCCATCTTTCTGGCCCGGCGTGCTCAGAAGTTTCTGCGCAAAATGCAATAGCGGATCGCCCTGGGGATTGCGACTGTAGTACTCGCGCTCCGCGTCCACGAACGCCAGGCACGACTGGATCGTCGCGAGTTCGTTGGCACCGACCCGGCGATTGACGATCTCATCCACGCCTGCGCTGCTGTCGAAATGCCAGCCACCTGCGCTTTTCACCAGGGGAAACGGGAAGGGCCATTGGTCTTCGCCCACTTCCAGAACCGCGGTGGCGTCATCGATTCGCGCGAGGGTGTGCGAACGCTCGTATGCCTGCGCGAACCACTCGCGGTTGTTCCTGTCCTGCACCGCATCACCGGAATCGATCATGGGAGCGGTCTCGCTGCCGAGCAGCTTCAGCAACTGGGTGTTGTCCGATGCTTTCGCGGCGACGAGCAGCGCCTGCACTGCTTCTTCGGCCGTGGCAAAAGTCTGTTGCTGCGGAGTGCGGCTGCATGCCGTCAGCGCGAGGATCACGACCGTCAATGCCATCAGTGACGTACGCATGGAAATCTCCTCGTCCTTCATCGCCGCCTGCCGCCGCCGCCGCCACGCGACATGCCTGCGGACGAGCGGCTCGACATCCCGCGGCTGCTCTGCGCGCGTGTACTTGCTCCGTTGCCGACGCCGCTGAACGCATCCGACGATCGGGAGCGTGACGAGGAACTGTAGTCGCGGCTCTGCGCACCGCCGACGTCGCGGCTCTGCGATGACCCCATGTCCCTGTCGGTCCGGCTCTGCGAGCCTCCCAGATCGCGGTACTGCGACGAGCCCATGTTGTTGTCCGCGCGAGTCTGTGCACCCGGACTGTCGCGCGTCCCGATCTGCTGGCCGCTCAGATCCCGCTGGCTGGCGGCACCCTCACGCGAGATCTGGTCGCGACCCTGTTCGGCGTGCCCGCGGAACTGTTCGCGGGATTGCAGCGACTGCTGGCTGCTCGCCTGCCCGTATCGCTGCTGGGTCGCCGAATCGCGATAGCCGACGCCCTTGCGATGCTCGGCGCTGTGCTGCCACTTGCCGGTATTGCCCTGGCGATTGCTGACATTGGTGTTGCGGTTGTGGTTGATCTCGTTGCGATTGAAGTTGTTGTAGCGATTCACATCGATATCGATGTCGCTGCCGCCCCAATTGCAGTTGCCCCAGATGGCGCCGCCGACGATGACGCCGACGCTGAACGAGAAGAATGCGGCTCCCGGCGCGTAGTATGGCGGGTAGTAGTAATACGGCGGGT
>CAZBKC010000049.1:0-9821 GCA_964492345.1 uncultured Steroidobacter sp.
CATCGGCGGCGGCGCCTCGCGCAAGGCGGCGGCGATCCTGCGCGACAAGGTGAAACGTGTCGCGGCGCACGTGCTCAATGTCGACATCGACAGCGTCACGATCGAGGACGGCAGGATCCTGGTCGCCGGCGCCGCAGACAAGATACGCAGCCTGCGCCAGATCGCAGAGATCGCCTACGGCGAACCGTCGCGTCTGCCGCCGGGCATGGAGTCGGGCCTCGAAGCGCAGTATCGCTACGATCCACCGCCGATGACCTTCACCAGTGCAGCGCATGCCTGCATCGTCGAGGTCGATACCGACACCGGTTTCGTCAGGATCAGGCGTTGGCTGTCGAGCGAGGACTGCGGAACCATCATCAATCCGGCGGTCGTCGAAGGACAGATTGCCGGCGGACTCACGCAGGCGATCGGCACTGTCCTGCTGGAGGAAGCGGGCTACGACTCTCGCGGCAATCCGCTCGCCGTGACCTACAAGGATTATCTGCTGCCGACGATCAACGACGTTCCGGACTTCGAATTCCTGCATGCCTGCACACCATCGAAATCCGAAGGCGGTTTTCGCGGTGTGGGCGAGGGCGGTGCGATCATCGGTCCGCCCACCTTGTTCAATGCGATTGCCGATGCGTTGTCGCCGTTCGGCACGCCGCCGCTCGAACTGCCGCTGACGCCGGCGAAGATCCTGGAAGTCATCGAAGGCCGGCCCATTGCGGGCAAATCGGCGGAGCCGGTTGTGCAGGCAGCGCCGGTTCCACCTCCGGCTCCGCAGGAAACTACGCCGCCTCCGCTGCCTGCGCCCTCGGGCCCGGCGCGCATCGACGGCGCGTGGAAGATGGTGCTGGCCACGCCGATGGGGCCGCAGGACATGGTCGGCCGCTTCACCACCGAAGGCAGCGTGCTGCGCGGTGCGCTGGAAAGTCCCGAAGGCTCGATGGACTTCGAAGGCACGGTCACCGGCAACCAGTTGAAGTGGGAAATGAAGGTGAAGAAGCCCATGCCGATCACGCTGAAGTACGACCTCACGGTCGACGGCGATGCGATTTCCGGCAAGGCCAAGCTGGGCATCTTCGGCACGGCAAAGGTGACGGGACAACGCATGTAGTCGCACACTGAATCAGTGACGCGACGAGATCCGGGGGGACATTACTTTGAAAGCCGATCAATCTCTGCCTTGTTCGTCGTCCCCGCGCAGGCGGGGACCCATCCTGCGACCCCAGATGGATCCCCGTCTGCGCGGGGATGACGGACAGAAAGCAGACCGGTGTTTCTCCATGCATCGCGCGTACGTGCAGGCAGCGATCGGCCTCTTTTTGTTTACCAGCATCGTGCAGGCAGCCGCGCCCATCGTCGGCTCGGAAAACAACTGGGCTGCCCCTGGCGGCGCTGCCGACGAATCCGGCTTCAGCCGGCTTCATCAGATCGATACCCGCAACATTGCCCGCCTCGGCCTCGCCTGGTCGCTCGACCTGCCGGGTGAAGTGACGCTCGAAGCCACGCCGCTCGCGGTCGACGGCACGCTTTATTTCAGCGGCAGCTACGCCACGGTGTACGCGGTCGATGCGGTGTCCGGCGCACTGCGCTGGAAATACGACCCGCAGACCTGGAAGCACCATCCCATGAAGATGCACTTCTCGTTCGGCGCGAATCGCGGTGTCGCCTATGAGAAGGGCAAGGTCTTCGTTGCTGCGATCGACGGCCGGTTGATTGCCCTCGATGCGCAGACGGGCAGGGAAGTGTGGGTCGTGCAGAGCGTGCCGGACGGCATGTACAACGTGAGCACCGGCGCGCCGCGCACCATGAACGGCAAGGTCATCATCGGCAATGCCGGTGCGGACTTCGGCGCACGCGGATTCGTCACGGCCTTCGATGCGGAGACCGGCCGGCAGTTGTGGCGCTTCTTCACGGTGCCGGGCTCGCCCGAGCAGAACAAGGGCGATCCGGTGATGGAAGCGGCCGCGAAGACCTGGACGGGCGAATGGTGGAAGACCGGCACCGGCGGCACCGTGTGGAACGGGATGACGTTCGATCCGGAATTCAATCGCGTCTATATCGGTGTCGGCAACGCCGGGCCATACGATCCGGCCATTCGCAGTCCGGGCGGCGGCGACAATCTCTACACCTCGTCGATCGTCGCGCTCGATGCCGACACGGGAAAATATGTCTGGCACTACCAGCAGAATCCACGCGACGCATGGGATTACAAGGCGACGCCCAACATCATTGCGACGACGCTGACGCTGGATGGACAGTCACGCAAGGTGCTGCTGCACGCGCCGACGAATGGCTTCTTCTATGTGCTGGATCGCGCGACCGGCAAGCTCATCTCTGCCGAGAAAGCGACGCGGGTCAACTGGGCGAAGGGCATCGATCTGAAGACAGGCCGGCCGATCGAGGAACCCAACATCCGCTACGAAACCGGCGAATCGAAAATCTGGCCGGGCACCATCGGCGGTCACAACTGGCAGGCGATGTCGTTCAGTCCCGCGACGGGTCTGGTGTACATCCCGATGCATCAGATCGGCGCGCGCTTCTATCGCAAGGGCGAGCAGACGGCGAATGCCTTCAACGTGATGGGACTGATGCTCGAACCGATCGTCGAAGCGCCGGGCGACGGCAAGGGTTCGCTGATCGCCTGGGATCCGGTCGCACAGAAGGCGCGCTGGACGGTGCAGCACGATCACCTCTGGAACGGCGGCACGCTGGCGACCGCCGGCAATCTCGTGTTCCAGGGCACCGCCGACGGCGGCTTCGCGGCGTATGACGCGACGAACGGCAAGCGGCTGTGGCGCTTCAATGCGGGCCTCGGAATCATCGCCGCGCCGATGAGCTTCAGCAGCAACGACAAGCAGTACGTGTCGATCCTGGTCGGCTACGGTGGCACCACGGCCGCGTACGGCAAGTTCATGGACGTCGGCTGGAAGTACGGCCGGCAGCCGCGCCGCGTGCTGACGTTCGCACTCGACGGCAAGGCCGTGCTGCCGCCGACGCCCGGTCCTGACTTCACTGTGAAGGCGCTCGACGATCCGCAACTCGTCCTGAATGAAGCAGACATTGCTGTCGGCCGCGGGCTGTTCATTCAATGCGCTGCGTGTCACGGCGTTGGATTGCAGTCGACCGGGACACCGGGCCCCGATCTGCGCGAATCGGCGCTTGCCGTCGATCTCGATGCCTTCCGCACCGTTCTCAAGGAAGGCCCGCTGATGGAGCGCGGTATGCCGCGATTCGAGATGCTGACGGAGGATCAGATCCGGCAGCTGCACTCTTATATCCGGGCAGGGGCGCGCGAGGTGCTGGGCAAGCGCGCGCCGTCGGGCGAGAAGGCGTCGATGCCGAAGCTGTAGCGGCTTCCAATTCCGTCATCCCCGCGCAGGCGGGGGTCCATCTTCCGGCCGGTCGGGACCCTGAGGGAGGTTCACTTCTCCTGCAGCACCGACGCATCCGGCACCGTGAACCGACCCTGCAACTGCAGCAGTTCGCGCCGGTGCAGATCCGCCAGGCGCGCCAGCTTCTGCTCCCCGCGTGCGGTCAGATAGACATGCACCAGGCGCCGGTCGTCCGGGCTGACGCGCCGCTCGACGAGTCCGGCCGCTTCACAGCGCGTCACCAGCGCCACGACGCCGTGATGCTTGGCCTGCAGGCGTTCGGCCAGTTCGGTCACCGACGCGTATTCCCGACCGGGAAATCCCTTGACGTGCAGCAGTAGCTGATACTGCAGTGGCGTCATGCCGTGCCGCCGCGTCATCTCCTCGCTGTAACGCAGGTAGCGTCGTAATTCGTAGCGGAATGCCGCCAGCGCTTCGTACTGCCGCTTGCCTACCGTGGGTCTGTTGCCCTGCGTCCCCATGTCCACGTCCTTACCTCCCGTCCCGATGCCGCAAAGGTACCAGCGCCGGCGGCGCCCGACACCCGGTCATGCCGGTTCAGCATGGGCTCAAAACGATTCGTTGGATTTGTATCACGTTGTGAGGTGTTATCGTTCCCGCCATTCCACCTGACCGACACACCCCATGGGAGGCACCATGAGCTTGCAGATAGGCGACATCGCTCCGGATTTCGAGGCCAGTACGACCGTCGGCCGCATCCGGTTCCACGAATGGGCCGGATCGAACTGGAGCGTGCTGTTCTCGCATCCGAAGGACTTCACGCCGGTCTGCACGACCGAACTCGGCTATACCGAGCGCCTGCGCCCCGAGTTCGAGAAGCGGGGAGTGAAGGTGATCGGCCTGTCGGTCGACTCCATCGACGATCACGAGCGCTGGGCGGACGACATCGAGGCGACGCAGGGTGCGCGCCCGCGCTTTCCGATCATCGGCGATGCCGATCGCGCGGTGGCGAACCTGTACGGGATGCTGCATCCGAAGGCGGACACCACCTTCACCGTGCGCTCCGTGTTCATCATCGATCCGTCGAAGAAAGTACGCGCGACGATCACGTACCCGGCCAGCACCGGCCGCAATTTCGACGAGATCCTGCGCGTCATCGATTCGCTGCAGCTCACCGACAGGCACAAGGTGGCGACGCCGGTGAACTGGCAACCGGGACAGGATGTGATCATCGTTCCGTCGCTGTCGTCCGAGGACGCGCGCAAGCTGTTTCCCAACGGCTGGAACGAGCAGCGCCCGTACCTGCGTGTGACCAGGCAGCCCTCGTAAACCTGATCATGAGCGAGTCCGCTGCCCTGGACGTGGCGAGCACGACCCTGCCGTTCGATCGCGCGCTGGCCGACGAGGTGCAACGCCTCGTCGGCGGGCTCGATGCTTCGCAGCGTGCGTGGCTCAGCGGCTATCTGCTCGGCACGCTCAATGCGGCGCCTGTTGCGGCACCGGTCGCAGCGCCGGCAACGCGGCCGCTGGCGACGATCCTGTACGGCTCGCAAAGCGGCAATTGCGAGTCTCTGGCGAAGCGGCTGGGTGATGCACTCACTGCGATCGGTGTGAGCAGCCTCACGCTGGACATGCTGGATTGCCGGAAGACTCACCTGGAGGATGCGCAGCATCTGCTGGTCATCGTCAGCACGCACGGCGAAGGCGATCCGCCGGATCGCGCCCGGCCGCTGTACGATCTGCTGCATGGGCGCAAGGGACCGAAGCTGGCACATCTGAAATACGCGGTGCTGGCGCTGGGCGATTCCAGTTACGAGAAGTTCTGTGAGACCGGCCGTCGCTTCGACGCTCGGCTCGAAACGCTCGGTGCACAGCGGCTGCGCGATCGCGTCGAGTGCGACGTCGATTTCCAGCACACCGCCGAAGAGTGGATCGCGACGACCGCGTCGCGGCTGGCTGCGCGGCCCGTCGACAGCGCCGGCATCGCCACGGTTGCGCGCACGAGCGCGTCGGTCGCGACAGCCTATACGCGCAAGAATCCCTGGCAGGCACCCGTACTCGCGAACATCCGGCTGACGGCGCGCGACTCCACGAAGGACGTTCGCCACATCGAGCTGTCGATCGAAGACTCCGGCATCCATTACGAGCCCGGCGATGCCTTCGGTGTCGTGCCGCGCAATCACGAAGCCGAAGTGGACGAACTGCTGGCGCAGCTCCCGTTCGACGCCGATGCCGCGGTCACGGTGAACGGCAGCGACAGTTCCCTCAGGACGGCCCTGATCGAACACTTCGATATCGGCCTGCTGAACCGCCCGCTGGTCGATCGCTACGCCGCACTCACGAAGCGTTCCGGACTGCCCGAGGCGAAGACTTCACTGCAGGGACGTCACCTCATCGATCTGATCGCCGACTGTCCGCTGCGCGGTGTCGCGGTCGAGCAGTTCGTGCAGATCCTGCGACCGCTGGCGCCGCGACTGTATTCCGTGGCGTCCAGTCCGAAGGCGACACCGGACGAAGTCCATCTCACGGTCAGGGTCGTGGACTACCAGTCGAACGGTCGCCAGCGTCGCGGCGTGGTGTCATCCGCGCTCGGCAAGGCGACGGATGCGGAAGCACGCATCGGTATCTATCCGCACCGCAACACCGCCTTCCGGCTGCCCGCCGGTACGGAAGCACCGGTCATCATGATTGGCCCGGGCACGGGCGTTGCGCCGTTCCGCGCCTTCCTGGCCGAGCGTGAGGCGCTGGGGTCGAGCGGCCGGAACTGGCTGTTCTTCGGCGACCGCACTCTGCGCAGCGACTTCCTGTACCAGACGGAATGGCTCGACTGGCGCAGGCGGGGCGTGCTGCATCGATTGGACGTGGCGTTCTCGCGTGATGGCGGCGGCAAGGTCTACGTGCAGCAACGGATTCGGGAACAGGGAGCGGACCTGTACGCCTGGCTGCGCGACGGCGCTCATATATATGTGTGCGGCGATGCACTGCAGATGGCGCCTGACGTACATGCGGCGCTGCTGGATGTAGTTCGGACCCATGGCGCACTCGATGCGGAAGCCGCCGACGAATTCCTGCTGACGCTGCAACGCGAGCGTCGCTACCAGAAAGATGTCTACTGATGGATGCCACCCGCAAGAACGATCTGTCCCGTCCGCTCGAAGAACTGCACTCGAACGAAGCTCTCAAACATCGCAGCCGGTTTCTGCGCGGCACGCTCGAATCCAGCCTGCGCGAACCGACCAGTGCGAGCATCGACGCCGACGACACCCTGCTGACGAAGTTCTTCGGTATCTATCAGCAGGACGACCGGGATTTACGCGAGGAGCGCCGCGTCTCCAGGCTCGAACCGCACTACCAGTTCATGGTGCGCGTGCGCCTGCCGGGCGGCGTGTGCACCCCGCAGCAATGGCTCGCCCTCGACGCGCAGTCGCGGGCGACGGCCAATGGTTCGCTGCGGCTGACGACGCGCCAGACGTTCCAGTTTCACGGCGTGCTCAAGCACGATCTGCCGCGGCACATCCAGGGCATTGCAGCCACCGGGCTCGATACGATCGCCGCCTGCGGTGACGACAATCGCAATGTCATCAGCACGTCGAATCCGCTGCTGTCGCGCGCGCATGCGCAAGTGACCGCCACGGCAGACCGGCTCAGCCGGCACCTGATGCCGCGCACGGCGGCGTATCGGGAACTGCTGTTGCAGCAACCGAGCATCGCTGCGCTTCCCGACAACGAGGAACCGCTCTACGGTCCGACGTATCTGCCGCGCAAGTTCAAGATCGCGATTGCCGTTCCGCCCTCGAACGACATCGACGTCTACGCGCACGACCTGGGATTCGTTGCGATCGTCGAGGGCGGTGAGATTGTCGGCTACAACGTGCTGGTCGGCGGCGGCATGGGCATGACCCACAAGGCGCCGGCTACATTTCCCAGACTCAGCACGCTCGCAGGATTCTGCAGCGCCGCCGACATCATCGAAGTGGCCGAGCACACGATGTGCATCCAGCGCGATTACGGCGACCGGCGCGACCGCGCACACGCGCGCTTCAAGTACACGATCGAGGATCGCGGCATCGACTGGTTCCGGGAGGAACTGGCCCGCCGTCGCGGCAAGGCGCTCGAACCGGCGCGTGCATTCACATTCACGAGCAACGGCGATCGCAATGGCTGGCATCAGGGCGAGGACGGTCGCTGGCACTACACGCTGTTCATTCGCAACGGGCGCGTAGCCGACACGCCGCAGGCACGACTCATGACGGCGCTGCGCGAGATCGCGGCGCGGCACTGTGGTGTGTTTGCGCTGACCACGAACCAGAATCTCACCATCGCTGGCGTCGCGGAGCGGCAGAGGGCGGAGATCGAGACGATACTGCGCGCTCACGGTGTCGCTGCCGACGCAACCGCCAGTGCGCTGGAACGCAATTCGATGGCCTGTGTCGCGCTGCCGACCTGCGCCCTGGCAATGGCGGAGAGCGAACGCTACCTGCCGTCGCTGACCAGCAAGCTCGATGCGCTCCTGGAGGCAACGGGTCTGGCGGGGACTGTGATCACGATTCGCATGAGCGGTTGTCCCAACGGCTGCTCGCGGCCGTTTCTCGCGGAGATTGGTTTCGTGGGGAAAGCTCCCGGCAAGTACAACCTCTACCTCGGCGGCACGCCGCGCGGCGACCGGCTGAACACGCTGTATCGCGAGAACATCGGCGAGGTGCAGATCCTGGATGCGTTGCGTCCGCTGTTCGAACGTTACCGGGAAGGACGGCAGCACGGCGAGTCGTTCGGCGACTTCGTCGTGCGCAGCGGCGAGGTGGTTCCCATGCTCGAAGGCCGGGAATTCCAGCGTGTATTCAGCGCTGGCGCTTCACCTGTTCGGCAGTGACGGCGCCGGCCTGGTTGCCGAAACTGGAGCGCACATAGGTCGTCAGGTTGGCGATGTCCTCGTCCGAGAGGCGCTTGCCGAACGGCTTCATGCGCGTGCGATCCGAAACGAACGGCGGCGGCGGCAGGCGCGGGCCGTAGAGCACCACATTGATCAGCGACGACGGATCGTCCGCCTGCACGATGGCGTTGCCGGCCAGTGTTACGCCCATGACTTCATCGCCGAACCCGGTCGGCAGGTGACACGTGCCGCAATGGACGGTGTAGGCGATTTCGCCGGCCTTGATCTGTTCCTCGCTGGCCGTCCTTCCGGTTGATCCTGCGAGCGCAGGCAGTTCCTTGAGGTAAGTCGCGATGGCGCGCAGATCGGCATCCTCGAGATGGCGCGTGGAGTTCATGACGACTTCGGTCATCGGGCCGTGCACCACGGCGCGCGCATTCTCTCCTTCTTTCAGGTACGACACGATCTCGTCGATGCTCCATGGGCCGAGCCCCGCGTTCGCCGGTGTCAGGTTCACCGCCGACCATTGCCGGACCTTGTGCGCGGCGACTTCATCATGGAACGTGCCGCCGCTCAGTGCGAGTTCTTCGCGCTCGGCACCCAGCAGGTTTCGCGGCGTGTGACAGGCGCCGCAATGCGCCGGACCCTGCACGAGGTACGCGCCGCGATTCCATTCGGTGGAGCGCGCGGGATCCTCGACGTAGGTGCTGGCGTCGTGAAACAGCCGGTTCCAGGCGCGCAGGCCGAAGCGCAGGTTGTACGGGAAGTCGAGGTCGTTCTCGCGTGCTGGTGCGCTCGCCGGCTCGATCGTCTTCATATAGAGATAGATCGAAGCGATGTCGCTGTCAGTCAGTTTCGCGAAGGAGGGATAGGGAAACGCGGGATACAGGTGCGTGCCGTCCGGTCGCACGCCCCGCTTCATGGAAGCGTAGAAATCGTCGAACGACCAGCGGCCGATGCCGGTGGCTGCGTCCGTCGTGATGTTGGTCGAGTAGAGAACGCCGAAAGGCGTCTGGAACCGCACGCCGCCGGCGAAGGGTTGACCGTCGCCGGTGGTGTGACAGGTGCGGCAGTTGCTGACCGTCGCGAGGTACTCGCCTCGCTGCGCCGATGCAGCGAGCGTATCGATGTCCGGCGGCGAGGCGGCAGGTTCGGGCCGTAACAGACCGGCGCCGATGACGCCGGTGGACAGGACGATCACCGCGGCGGCGGCGATGAGTCGACGCGAACGGGGCGACATCAGGCTTTCCGACGCTGTGTGCCGGCCGTCCGCACGGATTTTTTTGGACGGGTTGGTGCTTTGGCGGGCGGCGACGACAGTTCTTCCACCACCTGTTCGCTGAATCCGATCTGCGCCAGCTTCAACCATTCGGCCGTGCGCGCCACCAGGTAGCGGCGCGAGTCGGGATCATCGGTCGTCAGCCACGCCGTGATGGTGCCGGTGAGATGGGCGCGAAAGGCGAGCACGGCCGATGCGCGAGTGACGGATGTTTCTGGCATGACCTTCGCAATTGCCGCATCCAGCGCAGCCCCGCGCTGACGCTCCAGCAGCAGCAGGTCGCGATCTTTCACATTGGAGCCGTAGAGGTTCGCGAAGAAACGCACGCTGCTTTCGCGGCTATGCATGTGAC
>CAZBKC010000049.1:9831-13488 GCA_964492345.1 uncultured Steroidobacter sp.
GGCGGCCACGCGCAGCAGGTTGTCGCCGCCCGGTGTCTGCGGCAGCGTCTCCAGAATCGTGGCGAACTGCCGCACCATGTTTTCCAGCGAGGCGACCTTGAGCGCATGCGTGCTCTTGAAGCGCAGGATGATGGCGGCACGCGACAGGCCGACTTCGCTCGCGACTTCGGCGACCGAAAAACCGTCCGGCCCGCGCCGGCCGATCACGGTTCTGGCGGCATCGAGGATCTCATCGTCCGAGGCAGTGAACGGGCGGCCCATACGGTTGTTACTCACATCTATGAAAGTAATGTTTGACATGCTAACACGGGTGTTAGTAATGTCCATCCCGGAACGAGAACGGCAGGCGATCGTGCAGCGCGGCATGGCGCTGTCTGCGGATGACGGGGGTTATCGATGCAGCTTTCCGCTTCGAAGCAGCGCGTGGACTATTCAACGGGCAGGCCCTGGCTCCTCGCCGCGCCGGCGCTGGCCCTGGCGTTCGCCGTGCATGCGGATGCGTCCTTCGTCGAGAACGGCCGGGCGGCGTTCGTCGTCTCCGACATCAAGTACGTGCTGGCCGACGATGCCGACAAGACGGGCGCCTGCCCGCACGGCATGTCGCGCAACGTCGAAGAAATTTTCGCGCTGACCGCCGAAGGCAGGCGGCGCAAGGCCGAGTCGGACGAAGCCTATGCGAAGCGCCTCAACGAAGGCGGCAAGAAAATCTCCACGGCGCCGAACGGCCAGAACCTGTGCATGAATCCCGAAGCAGGCGCGCCCGATCCGAACTTCCGCACCATGAAGTCGACGAGCATTCCTCTCGACGGCATCGATCTCGACGGTGTCGATTCGCAGGCAGGCAAGCCGACGCCGCAGTCCTGTCCGCACCAGGATGCGATCGGCAAGCAGGGCCAGCGTGGCATCGACAACCAGTTCGCGCGCGTCGTCGGCTGCAGCCGCTCCTATCAGTCGACGGGCCAGTCGAACGGATATGCCATCGAAATGCTCACGGGCGCCTGGGGTATCCTGATTGCGCTCGACGGCGTGGATGACATCCGCAACGACGACAGTGTCGAAGTCGGGATCTTCGCGAACGCCGATCCCATCCAGTTGAGTCCCACGCGCGTGCCGCTGCCGTATGCGACCTATGCCATAGACCAGGATCCGCGTTTCCGTGCGAAGACCCGCGGTCGTATCACGGATGGTGTACTGACGACCGAGCCGGTCGACGTACGCTTCCACACCATCACCAACAGCCTGCACAACGAGCGCACACTCTCGCATGCGCGCCTGCAGATGACGCTGTCGAAGGACGGTGTTCTCAGTGGCTACCTCGCGGGTTACGCCCCAGTGGAGACGCTGTACGACTACCAGTTCGGTTATCGAAACGGCAAGAACGCCAAGGGCGAGCTTGCACCGCTGCCGTTGCGTCTGGGCACGGGCAATGGCGCTGCGCGGGTGCTCGGTTACACCTGTCCCGGTGTCTATCACGCGCTGTACGAATACGCGGATGGCGATCCGGACCAGAACGGTCGCTGCACGTCGATCTCGACTCAGTACTCCATTTCGGCCATCCCAGCGTTCGTCGTCGACGTGGCGACGGGCAGCGTGAATGACAAGCTGGTCGGCAAGACGACTCCGAAAAACTGATGAATTGCTTCAAATCCACTGCAGCTTCTTGCCCCTTCCCCCGCTTGCGGGGGAGGGGAATAGGAGCAGGCGCGTTGCTGCTGTCGCTCACGTTGCTAAGCGCCTGCGGCGATTCGCTGCGCGAGCCGGATGCGGTCGGCGGTCCGACGGTGATGCGCCGGCTGACCGAATCGCAATATCGCACCACCGTCGCTGCCATCTTCGGGTCCGACATCACCATTCCCGCACGATTCGAGCGCGGCCTGCGTACCGAAGGGCTGGTGGCGGTCGGCAGCAGCGAAGCGGGCATGTCGCCCTTCAGTGTCGAGCAGTACGACGCCGCAGCGCTCGGTGTCGCAGCCGCGGTCGTCGACGAGCAGCACCGCGACCGGCTCGTTCCCTGCAAGCCCGCATCCAGCGCGGCATTCGATGCCGCCTGCGCCCGGCGTTTCGTCGACGAGTACGGCCCGCTGCTGTTCCGCCGGCCGCTGACGGACGAAGAGAGCGCCGGGTATGTCCAGATGGCGCAGGCCGGACACGAGCGTCTCGGCGACTTCTACGCCGGACTGGAACTCACGCTCGCCGGCATGATGGTCTCGCCGGAATTCCTGCTGCGGATCGAGCGCACCAGGCCCGTGTCCGATCCCGACGACGAACGCGAACTGGATGCCTGGTCGAAGGCCACGCGGCTCAGCTACTTCCTGACCAACTCGGCGCCCGACCGGGAATTGCTGCGGGCAGCGGGCGAGGGCGAACTGGATTCGCGCAAGGGATTGCAGCGCCAGGTCGATCGCCTGATCGCATCGCCGCTCTTCGAGCCTGCCGTGCGCGCGTTCTTCGACGACATGCTGCAGTTCGACAGGTTCGGCGACCTGGCGAAGGACTCGGTCGTCTACCCGGCCTTCAATTCCACCGTGGCAACCGACGCGAAGGAACAGACGCTGCGCACCATCACCGACCTGCTGATCGAGCAGAACGGCGACTACCGCGACCTGTTCACCACGCGCGAGGCGCATCTGACCCGCGCGCTCGGCATCGTGTATCGCGTGCCCGTGCCGACGCGCAATGGCTGGGAAAAAGGCGTCTTTCCCGAAAGCAGTCATCGCGCCGGCATCCAGTCCCATGTCGCCTTCCTCGCGCTGTACTCGCATCCCGGGCAGTCGTCGCCGACCCTGCGCGGCAAGGCGATGCGCGAACTGTTCCTGTGCCGGATCCGCCGCCCAACGTCGACTTCTCCGTGGTCCAGGAAGTGGACGCCAGCATGCCGACGGCTCGCGACCGGTTGGATGTGCATCGCACGAACCCGGCGTGTGCGGGCTGTCACAAGATCATGGATCCGCTGGGCCTGACGCTGGAGAACTACGACGGACTGGGTACCTATCGCACGACGGAAAACGACGCGCGCATCGATGCGAGCGGCTCGCTCGATGGCATCGATTTCACGACACCCGAAGGACTCGGTCAGGCGCTGCACGATCATCCTGAGACGCCGCGCTGTCTCGTCGAGAAGATGTATCGCTACGCCGTGGGTCGCGACACCGAAATGGAAGAGCGGTCGTACATGGACTACCTCAACAAGGCCTTCGCGGCGCACGGTTTCCGTGTGCCCGACCTCATGCGCACCATCGCGCTGAGCGAGAACTTCTTTGCCATCTCGGCGCCGGTCGAAGAAGCCGGTGACGAAGTCGAACAGGTCGCGCTGCAGACTGGAGATCATTCATGAGCAAGTTCACCCGCCGAAGCGTATTGCAGGGCCTCGTGCGCGGCGCCGTGGTCGGCGTCGCTCTGCCGTATCTCGACTGCTTTCTGAACAGCAGCGGTCAGGCGATGGCGGCGACGGGGCAGCGCATCCCGACGCGCTTCGGCACCTGGATCTGGGGCTGCGGCTTCATTCCGGAAAAGTGGATTCCCACGTCGACCGGCACCGGCTACGCGATGCCCGAGGATCTGAAGCCGCTCGAACCGTATCGCGACAGGCTCGCCATCCTGAGTGGCTTCGACGTCAAGCTCGATGGCGTGGCGAACAAGCCGCACATCACCGGCTGC
>CAZBKC010000050.1:0-268 GCA_964492345.1 uncultured Steroidobacter sp.
GCGGGTGGAGATGTTGGTCGCATCCGACGAAGCGACCGCAGGCTCGGTCATGCAGAACGCAGAACGAATCTCGCCATCCAGCAACGGCTGCAGCCAGCGCTCACGATTCGCCGGGCTGGCGAAGCGATCGAGAATCTCCATGTTGCCGGTATCGGGCGCCGAGCAGTTGAAGACTTCCGATGACCACGCCACGCGGCCCATGATCTCGCACAACGGTGCGTACTCGAGATTGGTCAGTCGCGCGCCGCTCTTCGAATGCGGCAGGAAC
>CAZBKC010000050.1:278-13442 GCA_964492345.1 uncultured Steroidobacter sp.
GGCAGGAACAGATTCCACAGCCCCGCAGCCTTCGCCTTCGGCTTCAACGATTCCACGATCGGAATCGGCTCCCACCGCGCCTTGCCTTCGCGCCCCATGACGAACTCGGCAACGGCCTTCTCGTTCGGATAGATGTGCTCGTCGAAGAAGGCTTCGAGACGCGTGATCAGCGTCTTCACTTTGTCGGTGTATTCGAACTGCATGATCGGATGCCCCCAGTGGAATGTCTGGTATGGAACGTGGGGGCGGGATCATAGCCAACGACGTTGGCGGAGCGCATCAAAGAATCGACAGTACTGCTGTGCAGCCAGGGCACCGTCGCCGCGTCAACACGCATTCATGCGCGGTATTCATGACGCGTCATCGATGACCTGAATAGAGAAGAGGCTTGTCTCGTTTTCGGCGCTTGTCCCGTGATCGCCGGCCAGCATCAGTTGATATCGCCCCGCGGTCAGCTTCGCGGAGTTGAGATACACCGGGACGTAGCCTTTGCGATCCGGGGTCAGACCGTCGATCTTCGCGACCTCGTCGATGCTTTCGTCGTTGTCGACCCGCGACAGCCCCATGCGATAGCGGGCGGGCTGGGATTCGACCTCCGGCAGGACGCGCAGGATTACCACGCGCGGCGTTTTCGGCAAACGAATTTCTGCGTCATCCGACGAACTGCGTTTGCGATAGATGTCATGAGTGGATATCACCGGCAGCGGATCCCCCAGCCGATCGACGAGCCGGGTTGCGGAGGCAACCATCAAAGGCTGCGATGCCGGGCCACGACCAAAAAGGAAGTATCCGCCGATGAGTACGATCGTCACGCTGGCTGCAATACCCAGGCTGCGCGGTTGCTGGTACCAGGACGTCGGCTTCAACAGCGCAGTCAGCTCTCCTGAATCACGCAACTGTGCCAGGCCCGCTTTGAATCGGGCAGCCGCTTCCATCTCCTGCACGACGTCAGGATGTTCGAGGTAGTAGGCTTCGAAGGCCTCCCGTTCGGCGTCGGGAAGCTGCTCCGCGAGGTATCGCGCGACGATATGGTGGTCGTCTATGTATTTGCGGTCCATCAGAATCAATGCACTGTCGGTTTCATATACCTCAGGCCGCCATCCCAATGACCCTCTGTCACATCAGGCGACAATATCTCATTTACTCCCACTCATAGGGTCAAAGGTATAAGTACCCCGACCTCATAGTATTCCCCGTCGAACTCCGTCGAGGTTCCTTTCTCAACGGTCGCATACAAGTGCGAGCGCAGGTCGAATCGATGAGCAAGATATACCGATGCCCCGATCCGCGGTCCGACTCCACTCTGCGCCCGGCCGGTGATATCGGATCCAACCTGTATCCAGCCGCGATCGAGGCGAAATCCGATCGACCCGCTCAGCACCGCCCGCCCTTCGTCAGGCGCGAGACCCCTGTCAATGCGCGTGACCATGACATTGACCTCGGCACGTTCCGTGAGCGGCCCCCACTGGCTACGCGCGTGAACGAACCCGTCGACGCTCTCTGTCGTAATGCCGTCGCTGCCCGTCGGAAGGGAGGCACCCCCCCGCACGGAAAAGAAGGTCTGCGGATCATTGCAAAAAATCCTTGTTACCGACGGGATCACATCACCAAAGCCGGTAAATCGTTGACCTTCGATGGTTCGTTGCGAAAGCAACGTGCCTGACAGCGATAGTTCCCATTGCTTGTTCCGCTTGTCTTGCTGACTGAGGCCACCGACATACGTGAGGTCGAATGGGGCATTCCATTCATCGGACGCGTCATCATCGAGATGGGCAGTGCCAAGGTACAGATAGGTCAGCTTCGTATAAAAGCTCTGGTCGACATGCATCAGCGAGAACAAGTCGGCACCGTTTGCCATGGGTGCGAGAAGGATCAACATCAAACCCGCTGACGTCTTCATGATTGTTAGCCTTGTCCGTCTTCCGTGCGCCACAACCCTGGTGGATTCTGTTCGGCGGTTCGAGATTATCCCAGTCAGACATGGGCGAAAAGGAGGTTTGGAGGTGTGCCGTTTGCGGGTCGAATGACCCCGTGATATTTCTGCGGTGGTCGACAGATGACCAATGGCGCCACCCACAGGCGAATGCGGGGACGGAGTAATGGAGTCTTGTCCGCGGCTGATCTTTCGCAGGCTTGGCGCAAGCCTGGCACTCGCGTGCATCGGCGTTCCGGCCATGCTGAGCGGGTGTTCCAAAGAACCGCCCCGCATCCTTCAGATGCACGGCGGTGAGATCTCGGCCAGTGAAGTACGAACGTTCACTGCCCGCATGCCGGCGTCGGGCGATGCCCTCATCGTACTGCGGCAATGGGGTTCGGATCTGCGTGTACACACGCGCACGGGTGGGAAGGAGAGGGTTTTCGAGTCAGGCACCGGCCGCAATGGAGAGGAAAGAGTCGTTCTGCGGGGAACCAAGGATGAGGACATCGTCGTCGAGATCGATGCTCGCCGGTCTTCGGGTGCCCTGGGGAAGTATGAGATCGTCATTGAATGGATGCCGGAGACATCGCACGCGGACCGGCTCTTTTCCGCAGCATCCGACGAGAACGATCCCGGCAGCGCCGCGAAACGTAGCGAGTCCTTCGCGCAAGCGGCCCGAATCTATGCAGAGCGCGACCGACCGCGGCAGGCGGCGATATCCTGGCTTGCGGCCGCTTTTGTTACCTACGAAACGCAATCGGACATAGCACGCGTTCAGGGTTTGTGCCGTGCCGCCGAAGAAGCCTTGCAGAAGGCCCCGGACGAGCTTCTCCTGGCCCGATCTCGCGAGCTGATTGCTTTGGCGCAGCTCGATTCCCCATCGATTACCAAAGTCATCGCTGAGTCGATCGCAGCGAATCTCGACATTGCGAAAGGAATCTACGCCGGACGGAATCTGCAGGTCGATGTCGCTCAGATCGAGACCCACCGAGGCCTGTTGAGCTGGCTCACCGGCAGTCCCGATGCCGCCCAGAACCAATGGGCTGCTGCACGAGAAATTTGTGCAGCGGAAGGCGACAGGGTCTGCGAGGCGAGGGCTACCCAGAATCTTGGTGTGCTTCACAGGGACGCCAACAAACTGGATCTCGCCATTGCATCGCTGATTCGTGCATCCAGTTTGATCGAGGAGTCCGACGAACCCATTCTGTATGCTGATTTAAACGACAACCTTGGATTCACCTACCGACAGGTGAACGACTACGATTCGGCGCTCGCTCATCACGCCGTTGCTCTAAGGGTGTATGCATCAAACGCGCGTTGCAGCAGCGCATCCAGATCGATGTACGGCATGGCGTATTCACTGCTGGGTATCGGCGAAACGGGGCAATCCATTCAGGCGTACCGCGAAGTCATGGATGGGCGATGTCAATTCCTGGGTTCTCGTGGGCTGCAACAAGAAGCGGGGGCGTTCGTGTATGCCGGGAAGTCGCCAGTGGAGAGTATTGGTCCCATGTGCAGGGCCGCCGCCGCCATTCCGCCGGCGGATTTCGATCAACGGTTGAATGTTCTCTCATCAGCCTGGGATCTGGGCAACGTTGCCAGGTCCGAGGGCGATGCCTCCGCGGCGCGTGCCTGTCACGACCTTGCCTTTGCCCTCGCGGACTCGGCGAACTATCGCCTGGGGATTCAGCTCGAATTGATTGATGATCTGCTCTTGACTGGGGATCAGTCCGAGGCCAGGCGGAAGATGCAGGAAGTAGCCGCATTGCTGGACACCGGGACCGCGGAAACGCGCACGCCCTACTTGGCACGTTCCAGGATGCTTCGAGGCAGGCTTGCTGCACACGATGATCCGGTGCAAGCCCGGGAGGAGATGCTTCGCGCCCTGAAGATGTACCAGGATCTTGTCGACTGGGATGGCCAGTTCGAAACCCTGCGCCAGCTGGCGCACTTACCGGAGAACCTTGTCAGCCGATCGGAGTATTTTGCCAAGGCTGATGCTGTGCTCGAACAGATCCGGATCTCCAGTCTAGACCCCACCTACCGTGCAAGCCTCTTCGCACAGCGCCGGCAGTTCTACGCAGAATGGGTGAAGCTCAAAACAGAACAGATGGACACAGATGACCAGGCGGCGCTCGAGTCACTGGCGATCAGTGATCGAGCACGGAGCCGCGTTCTGCGAGACTTGGTCGACGGCAGTGCGCATACGAAACCGAATCGTGCGATTGCAGCAGAACTCGCGCACGCCGTGGATGCCGAGGATGCTGCCGCTGTTACCCACCCGGTGCTCGACAGCGATCGATCGACACTGGAGAAATCGCTAGCTCGACTGCAAGCCGGTCTCATTCCCCATGATCTGGCGTCGGCGGCTGATTCAATCGATGACATCCGACGCAAGTTGCCGGCCAAGACCGCTATGCTGCAATACCTGCTTGGGGAGACAGAAAGCTACGTGTGGGTCGTGAGAAGGAGCGGCATCTCCTTTGTGAAGATCGCCCCCGCAGGCCGCATTCGCGAGGCGATCGTTGGTACCTGGAATCTGGTTCAGGGGGGCACTGATACAGACAGAGCCCATGCGGCGCTTTCCGACCTGTACGATCTGTTGATCCGGCCGATCGAAAGTCAGCTCGGAGAAGATACCGAACTGATCGTGTCTCCGGACGACGCGCTGTACGCGGTGCCCTTTGCTGCCTTGTATGAAAGGAAGCGTCGCAGGTATCTGATTGAAGATCACGCGGTCGCGTATGTGCCATCCATTAACTTCGCTTCGGAGCGAGCGCCCAGCTATGCGGGACGTCCCGAGGCACTGCTCATCGGAGACCCCGTCTATGCGCGCACCGCGAGTCAGCGTTGTGGAAGCACGCAGCTCAATCCGCCGGCTTCACCCGGTTTGCAGAGACTGCGGGGCTCCCGTGTCGAAGTGAATCAGGTTGCGGAGATTCTGCGATCTTCCGGAATTTCGGTCAGAGAATTGACAGGATGTGACGCTACCCGAACGCAGATGCTGGAGTCGCTGAAGCGACCGTTGCGATATGTGCACATCGCAGCGCATGCCTCGGTAGATCCACGATTACCGTATCGATCGGCAGTGCACTTGTCCCCATATGACAGCAACGGTGCCGCAATCAGCGATGTCACGGTGTGGGATCTCCTGCAGGACAGCCTGGCGGCAGATCTCGTCGTGCTCAGCGCCTGCAGCACATCCGGCGGACGCGTCTTCGCAGGAGATGGACCCCTCAGTCTGACCTTTGCGATGTTGGCGGCTGGAAGCAGTCAGGTTGTTGCAACGATGTGGGATGCCTCCGATGCAGTATCGGCCCGGGTCATGCAGGGCTTTTATGATGCGATGCTCAATGGGCATCTGAGTGCCCCGCAGGCGCTGCGGGCGAGTCAGCGTCGGCTCATCGAAACCGATCAATGGAACGAGCCACGATTCTGGGCGACATACGCAATCACTGGCACAAGGAGCACCCTGCAATGAGTTTTCCAAAGAACCTGCGGAGTCGGTCCGCGGCCCTCACCACGCTGCTGGCGGCAGTCGTGGTGACTTCG
Source organism: uncultured Steroidobacter sp. (assembly GCA_964492345.1). Taxonomy (GTDB): domain Bacteria; phylum Pseudomonadota; class Gammaproteobacteria; order Steroidobacterales; family Steroidobacteraceae; genus Steroidobacter. The sequence goes on from CAZBKC010000050.1 coordinate 5,749, forward strand.
TGTTCTGCGATTTCTGACAGGAATCGACTGCTCGTCAACGATGGTCATTGGCAAACCGACGAGGATCTCTTTATCCAGAAAGATCCGCAAACCCGGATTATCGTGCTTCCGAAGGAATCCGAACTCGTATTCTCTCCCTACGATCAGGGCCAGACTGAACTCCTGGCGGCAAACAACCACTTCGCAACGCTGCATGCCTGCGAGAAGGAGCAATTGCCGACGATGGAAAAATGTGAGCTGCCGCTACCGGCAAATGCATGCGCGGCATTCAGAACACCGAGATTTCACTTGCTTGGCGCGGTCGAACGCGAAGGTCGTGCGCGTTGCTTCGCGATATGGCTTCAGGATGAGGCTGGCAATGATTGCGAAGGAAAGGATGAGTGTGTGTTGCGACTGGATCTTTTCGCCAAGGACCAGGCATTCGCTACCGGCGGAGGGGCGGGTGGCTCGGCGAAGGGTCTTCCCCGGCCGCAACGGGTTACGCCGCCGATTGAACCGATCAATCGTTGATTTCAGACTGCGGCACGAGGCTCGAGCGCACCCAGCCTGAGCCTCACCTCGGTGAGAAAGTCTTCGCTGCGCAGGCCCGGTGTACGTTCCTGCAACGTGACGAAGACAGAACGCTGTACGCCCTCCGGCGACTGGATCCAGAGTGCAGATGCATTGACGACCGGAATTTCGACTATATGCAGGTAGGAATATCCGCTTTCTGCCTCAAGTCTCTTTTCGGCTTCGACGATCACGTTGACAAATCGTCGTGCGAACGTGCCAGACACACACCGTATCAACTTCCGGTCGGCGTTCAGATCAACCAATAGAATGTCGTTAGATCGCTGCACTATGTAGCGCAGGTCTGCGTTGCCGGCGTGGGTTTCTCGAAGCATCGCATCGAGATCGCTTTCGCTCTGGGGCTCCAGCCTGTGCAGCGGAATCGGTCGACTGATCTCGAGCGGGGATTCCTGTGACCCCGATGACCCGTTCCTGAGCAGTGTGCCCACGACAATATCGAGCGTTCGTCTGTCGAAGGGTGAAATGCTGTTGGTGGACAAGGCCATGGCAGTTCTCCGCGCTTTGGCCAGAGATGATTCATCGCCGGGTCGGAATATGCTCGTGACAAGCATCGTTCGGAGACCTGTACCCGATGCGGAGCCGATCAAAGGGCACCGATACGACGGTACCCGTATCGTGCAGCGGATCGCCGATGTCGACCATCGTGATATTGCCGGCAGTCTTCCAGACACCGATGACAGCGATGTAGTGACGGTTGTCGATCTGGTCGCCTATAGCCATCAAGCAGCCTACGGGTCGCATGTGAATCAGCTGATCGCGAAGAGCTTGTTCAGTTACGCCGGGTATGGTCTGGCCACCGTTGTGCTGTACAAATTTCAGCGCATCAACAAGCTCATCGGGAGCATCGCATCCATCTTCCCACTGTCCGTTCAGGCCACAGTCGCGACCCCTTATCTCACTGCCAACCGCTTCCTGAGTTCTTGCCCGCGACGAGGCGTAATAGTTTGCAACGCTGGCGGCGACAGCCGCCCAGCACCAGTTCGGGAGCAGTTGACGCTCCATCGAGAAGTGCAGACGAGGAGTTTGCTGCCCCAGAGTGCTGATCGGCGTGGGGTACGTCTCGGCTCCCAGAAATTGCGGAATAACAGTGGTCACGATGCACCTCGAGATTCTGGAGTCTAAGCCAGGGTTTACGCAGGCTCACATGACGGCCGCACACAGAACCCGCATGTCCATTCGTTGTACACCCGATCGTTCAAGCAGTTGCTGCAACCGCTTCCTCGCCCTGAACACCACCTTGTCGAAATGCAGCGTACTCAGCCCGAGCGATCTGCAGATCGAATCCTTCTCTTCCTCATCGAGATAAAACCGCTTCACAATCTCGCGGTCGCGTTCGGTGGACAGCGACTCGACCGCGCGCCGAACCTTCTCCAGAGTCGTCGGATCCAGCTGTGTCCCATCTTCTTCTGTCGCCATCCTCCGATCTATCGCATCCGGATCCGCACGCAGATCCACACGGTTCTCAGCCTTGCGCCGGTGATTGCGCAGCAGGTTCATCGCAACCTGGAACACATAGCCGCCGATGTTCTGCGGATCGGCGATCCGGCCGGCGCGGTAGTGTTCGAGCGCGAGGATGATGGCGTCGTTGACCAGGTCGGCGGCGACATGTTCGTCGCGCGCGCGTCGACGCATCAGGGAGAGCAGCCCCGGATAGTGCTGTCGAATGAGTCGTTCGAACGCGGCGTCGTCCATCACGCTGAGTACGCCTGTTGTTCTGCTTTCGGTCTTAGCAGAGCACAGCCGATGCCACCCTGCAAGGGCACTACAGTGCGGGGAGGCGGGAAAATCCGCCCGATGTGACCGTGCAGGTCCTCCCGCCGTTGCACTGGATGGACAACGCAGCCTGGTTGCGTCGTATCGATACGAAGAACCGGCAGCGTCGTTGGTCGCATCAACGCGCAGACCCATCGATCCATTTGAATCGCGATCGGTGAGAGTCCGGAACCCCTCGCCACAGAACTCGACTAGTGCAGCCGTTGGCGCGGCAGCACGGATCTTCCAACAACAATCGAGGGACATATGGGCGATCACAACTTTCGATATCTGGTGTTTCCGTTGATGGCCGTCCTCGCCGCCTGCAGCGGCGGCGGCGGAGACGATGACGAAGAGGAGGGTGGTCCGGCGGCCGGACCGGGCTGGAGCGCGCCGCCCGCTTCGCCTCCCGCACCTGTCTCGGGTGCGACCGTCGACGGTGTCTTTCGCGATGCGCTGGTCCAGGGTCTCGACTACAGCGACGGCGGCGCGTTGAGCGGCATCACCGGCAGCGATGGCGGTTTCCGCTACGCCCAAGGCAACACCGTCACCTTCAGGATCGGTGGACTGACGCTCGGCAGCTATCCCGGCCAGCCGTTCATGAGCCCGATGCATCTGATCGGCACGACGACCAACCTGGCGCAGCAGATCGAGAATCGGTTGCGACTGCTGCAGATGCTGGACGTCGACGGCAACCCTGAGAACGGGATCGTGATCTCCGATGCCGTGCGTGCCGTCGCGACGAACTGGACCACGCCGGACTTCGGCGCCAGCTACGCGGCATTCGCCACGGCTGCACAGCCGATCGTCGACGCCGCGAGTGCAGCTGACGGCACCACGCATGCCATGCCGTCGGAGATCGCTGCGCGTGAACACTTCAGGCGCACGGCCTGGTGCACATACAACGGACTGTACCGCGGCACCTACACAGGCTCCGGCGACAACGGGGTCTGGGCGTTGGTCGTCTACGATACAGGTGGGCTCATCTTCGGCGGCGTCTACAGCACCGTCGATCGCGAGATGGGCGGACTCGAAAAACAATCCGGCACGGGGTTGTCGATCTTTCCGACATTCACTGCGCAGGTCAGCAGCGGCGCGACATTCTCGGGCAGTTTCCGCACGCCCGACACGATCACAGGTACGTGGACGAGCGGCCCCGATTCCGGAACGCTCACCGGGGCACGTTCGGGCGGTTCCAACGCAGCCGTCTATCGCATCAGCGGCTACGTGTTCCCGCTGGGCACCGCGTTGCTGATCAATCTGGAGATCGACTCGGCAGACCGCATCACCGGATCGATCATCGATCGCGACGAACTGGGCCGCGGCGAGCCGGTGGCCGTCACCGGTACGTTGGTCGGAACGACGTTCACCGCATCCGCGACGGGCAATCAGTACGTTTTCAACGGGACGTTCAACAAGAACGCCGCCGGGGGCAACTACCCGCTCAGCGGCAGTCTGCGAGACAACCTCAAGGGTCGCGATATCAGTCTGAATGGCCGGCCGCTGAATGGATGCCGGCTGAACTGACTCTTGTGTCGCATGCCAGGGACGGCTTGCGACATCGGTCGCATATTTTGTCGCTGGATCCCGACGGCGGGTGTCGGGCATTCAACTGGTCGCGAAGCGCGCCGATGGATTGGTTACGGGCTGAACGGAACCATCCACAGTCCGGTGACGTTGCTTTGGCGTGGCAATCGAGCGGTGGAGTCGATGGTGAACACGAAGAAGCGCTGGCGGCAGCACCTGAGAAATCTGGTGAGTTCGAGCCTGGATCCGATGGTCTATGCGGTGCGATGGGCGCGTGATTCCCGGTGCATGAAGCTCGGTTCGAACCATCGCCGTGTCGGACGTTCGTTGAACGTGACTGAGCCCGTCTGCGCACTGTGGGCAGCATCGCCTCGTTCGTGGGAATAGCTCGTCGAGCGGCGTCGCACCCGACGCCCCCCTTTCTCTGCATTCGACACAAATATTCATGATGTCGTAGCGGCACTTGCCGTCTATCGTTCGCGGCATGTTGACCGGCGTGCTGCGAAATCGACCAAGGACGGAACTGCTCGTGCGCGATCGCGCAGCGCAGTCCTCCCCGCATTCCTGCGATGACGCGCTGGTTCAGCTATTGCGCTCGCGCAGCCTGCGCCAGCACAGATTCGTCAGCGACTGCGAAATCGGCCCGTTCATTGTCGATCACCTGTGTCCGGAGCAGGCGCTGATCATCGATCTGACGCGGCCACCTGGCGAGACGGAGGCGAGGGCACGCTTCCTCGAATCGCTCGGTTATCGGATCGTCGTCGTCAGTCGTCGCGATCTGTTCCACCGTCCGGAAGCGGTGCTGCTGCGATTGCGACGGTTGCTCCAGGCCTGAGTCGTACACGCTTTCGCACGCCGCGGCAGCTGGCTTCATCGTGCAAGTAAGCACGTTGCGCTGCAATAACAGTTAGTCGCGATCCATTCCCGATCGCGAAGTATCATGCGCACGCCGCATCCCGGCGGCATTCCCAGTTTCAATGCGGCAGCGTGCGACCGATCGTTCGGTGAGTGCACGATCCGCTCGGAGTGTGTTCGTCAAATGTCTCAGCGCATCGCGTATGTCACCGGCGGCATGGGTGGGATCGGCACGGCGATCTGTCAGCGCTTGTCCCGTGAGGGTTTCCGCGTCGTTGCAGGTTGCGGGCCGAACTCCCCGCGCAAGGCCACCTGGCTGTCGGAGATGAAATCGCAGGGTCACGACATCGTTGCGTCCGAAGGCAACGTAGGCGACTGGGATTCCACGGTGGCGGCCTTTGTGAAGGTGAAAGCAGAGGTCGGCCCCATCGATGTGCTGGTCAACAACGCAGGCATCACGCGCGACGGCACCTTCCACAAGATGAGCCGCGACGACTGGTACAGCGTGATCAACACGAATCTCAACAGCATGTTCAATGTCACCAAGCAGGTGATCGAAGACATGCTGGAACGGCGCTGGGGCCGCATCATCAATATCTCCTCGGTGAACGGGCAGAAGGGCCAGTTCGGCCAGACCAACTATTCGACCGCGAAGGCGGGCATCCACGGGTTCACGATGGCGCTGGCGCAGGAAGTGGCGGGCAAGGGCGTCACCGTGAACACGGTTTCGCCGGGCTACATCGGCACGTCGATGGTCCGCGCGATCCGCCCCGACGTGCTCGACAAGATCGTCGGCACGATCCCGGTCAAGCGGCTCGGCGAACCGGAGGAGATTGCCTCGATCGTCGCGTGGCTCGCGTCGAATGAATCCGGCTTCGCAACGGGTGCAGATTTCTCAGTGAACGGCGGACTGCACATGGGATGAGATTCTTGCTGCAGGTCCGGCTTCAGGGGAATTGAAGGGTTCGTCATTCCCGCGCAGGCGGGAATCCATCCGATGCCGGCTCAGCCGACGCAGTACACCCGCTCGACCAGCCGCGTCAGTCCGCGCTGCCTGAACCGCTCATTCTCCGGACGCGGCAGGATGTCTGTCTCGGCCAGCAATCGAACGCGGCCATCGCCGAACAGCTTCCTTACTTCGGCATCGCTCACCGAAAACGGCGGACCCGGCATTTCCTGCTGCGGATACTCGGTGGTGACGAGCAGCGTGGGCGTGCCGGGCGGCAGAATGTCGCGCAGCTTCGTCGCATAGGATTCGCGTAAGGCCGGCGGCAAGGCGATCAGTGCAGCGCGATCGAACACCGCACGCACCGCTGCCAGGTCTTCACGTGCAAGATCGAAGAAATCGCCGCACAGCAGCTCGATGTTCTGTGCCCGCCAGCGCTCGAACGGACCCGTCCGAGCGATCTGCGGCGTCACGCCCCATTCGTTGAAGAAATCCGCCACGGCCTGATGCGCGAGTTCGATGCCGATGACGCGATGGCCGCGCTCGCGCAGCCAGTGCATGTCGAGGCTTTTGCCGCACAGAGGGACGAACACCGTCGAGTCTGCAGGTACGTCGAGTCCCGACCAGAACTGCTGCAGATACTCGTTGGGGGTGCGCTGGTGAAAACCGATTTCATTCTTCGACCAGCGATCGAGCCAGAACCTGGTGTTCATAGGACTGAGTGTTGGACCGGGTTCATGGGGCGGTCAGAAAGAAATGAGAGCTGCCGCAAAGGACCGCGTAAAAGATGCAGAACTTCGTAAGAAGAGACCTGATCCATCCCTCTTTTATGCGGTCTTTTGCGGCTCAGATCGCTCGTCTACCGATACCGGCTCATGATCTTTTCCATACCCTTCCTGCCCGGCGTCAGCTTCTCATACGCCATCGTGTTGAGCGGCAGCGCGGTGGTGTTGTTCACCGCGTGAAACTCCGGGCTCTTCTCATCTATATAGATGAGTCCCGTCACATGCTCGCCCTGACGCAGCTTCTCGCGCAGGTAGTTCATGGCCTTGCCGCGATGCGTCGGGTCGTAGCTCGCATCCAGCTTGCGCAGCAGGATGCGGCTGCCGTCGTGCAAGGTCACGGGCGTGACTTCGCCCTCGGCGTAACTCGTGGTGATCTCATGCGCCGGCGGCACGAAGTCGGCATGCACGACTTCGTCGTAGTGATCGCGCACGAATTCGTAGCTCTTGGTCGAACCCTCGTGATCGTTGAACGTCACACAGGGCGAGAGCACGTCGATCAGAGCGAATCCCTTGTGCATCAGTCCGGCCTTGATCAGCGGCACGAGCTGCTGCTTGTCGCCGGAGAAGCTGCGTGCCACGAATGTGGCACCGAGCGTCAGTGCGGTAAGCACCGGATCGACCGGCGGTTGCTGATTCTCCTCGCCGCGTTTGGCTTTCGAGCCGATATCCGCAGACGCGGAGAACTGACCCTTCGTCAGTCCATACACGCCGTTATTCTCGATCAGATACAGCATGTTCACGTTGCGCCGGATCGCATGCGCGAACTGGCCGAAGCCGATCGAGAGCGTATCGCCGTCGCCGGAGACCCCGATGTAGTAGAGGTCGCGATTCGCGGCCGCAGCGCCCGTGGCGATCGAGGGCATGCGTCCATGAACCGCGTTGAATCCATGCCCACCGCTGACGAAGTACGCTGTCGTCTTCGACGAGCAGCCAATGCCTGAGAGTTTCGCAAGCTGTTCCGGCCGCATGGACAGCCCCCACACGGCTTCGATGATCGCGGCAGTGACGGAGTCATGGCCGCAGCCGGCGCACAGCGTCGACATCCCGCCTTCGTAATCGCGCCGCGTCAGCCCCAGCTCGTTCTTCGACAGCCCGGGATGCGTGACCTTGGGTTTGGTGATGAAGCTCATATAGGAGAGAAGCGGTTAGCGGTTGGCGGTAGTGAACAGTCAGAGTCAGATCCAATTCGAAGTCGGCGGCGCGAGCGAAGCAGGGTTTTCACCAACCGCTAACCGCTAACCGCCAACCGCTTCTCACTA
>CAZBKC010000051.1:0-13418 GCA_964492345.1 uncultured Steroidobacter sp.
TCATCTGCCACAAGAAGACACGCGACCTCGGCAACTTCACGCTGCTCGCCGACATCCTCGTCGTCGCGGCCGGTGTGCCGAATCTCATCGTGCCGCAGATCGTGCGCACCGGCGCAGTGGTAATCGACGTCGGCTTCAATCGCCTGCCCGATGGCCGCATCGTCGGCGACGTGGATTTCGAAGGCGTGAAAGAGAAGGCGTCCTACATCACACCCGTGCCGGGCGGCGTCGGTCAGCTGACAGTCACCATGCTCCTGCACAACACCATCGTGTCAGCCGAGCGGTTCGCGACCGCGACGACGTCGGGATTCAGGCGGTAGATAGAGAAGAATGGCCGAAAAAAGCGCAAAAAGCGCAAAAGTCCGGAATCGGAGATTTCATTAGCGGCGGGGGTGCGTGCTGCCGTTTTCCGGGGACTCGCATTCATCGTTCCCATCGCCGTCTTCCTGGCCGGCATTGCGTGGGCCATGCTCGCGCTGCAACGGCGCGGCTGGGTCATCAGACTCTGACGTGCATCCGGCCACCGCCGCGGTGCCGATTCCTCTCATATTCACAAAATCAATCACGACGCCGGAACCGTGCGCGCATACCAGTCGTTCGCGCTTGATTCGTCGCCCACGTCCAGCCAGGGAGATAGCCTCATGCCACACCTCAGCCAGAGTCATGCAAGGTCGAGATTTCGTCTGCCGGCCGCGGCCGCTGCCATGTCGGCACTGCTGTTGTCGATGACCTCGTTCGGTGCCGAAGCACCGCCATCGAGTTATTCACCCGTCGTGCCGAAGGAGGATTTCGCCACGACCATGCAGCGCATGTCGGCCGCAAAGGCCGGCATCATGCAGCGTCAGAAGGATCTGCTCAACGCACGGTACGATCTGGGCAATCGTCCCGTCTCGGGCGTCACCATGTCGAAGGGCAAGGCGGTGCAGGGTGGCGTGCGCGTGAAGCTGCCGAGCGGCATGACCTGGGAAAGGCTGGGAGGCCTGTCGCCCGGGCAGATCCGCGATCAGGGCGTCTTCCCCGCCGGCTTCCTGCCCCTGCCGCATCCGAATCAGGCGGAAGGCGGCATGGTGTTCCCGCAGTTCCATATCGATGAAATCAAGCGCCAGGAACAGCGCGACCTGACGCGCTTCGATCTGGATTTCGATCTGCCCGATCATTTCCTGCCCGAGTTTCCCGCGCCGATCTTCCTGACGACGCGTCCGGACCTGGGCGATGTGTCGCAGGGCAAGCTGGTCACCATCGACAACTACTACGATCTGTTCAACGGCATTCTCAATCCCAAGCAGATCGAAGGATTGCGCCTGCTGGTGACGCCGTTCCCGCAGCAGCAGTTCAACCAGACCGAGGATCGCCGCTCGGCGCGGCCGAGCCGCGGCGTCGTCTGCTTCGACTGTCACGCCAACGGCCACACGAATGCCTCGACGCACCTGGTCGGCGACATCCGGCCGCAGCAGTTCCGGCATCGCATCGACACACCCACATTGCGCGGCGTCAACATCCAGCGGCTGTTCGGGTCGCAGCGCGCGCTCAAGACCATCGAGGACTTCACCGAGTTCGAACAGCGCGCGGCGTATTTCGACGGCGATCCGGTCACCGCGACCAAGAAGGGCGTGAACATCCTCGAACGCGGCAGCCAGGTGCATTTCATGGCGGAATTCCAGGCGCTGCTGGATTTCCCGCCCGCGCCGAAGCTCTCCGTGGTCGACGGCAAACTCGATCCGCGCAAGGCGAACGCCGAGGAACTGCGCGGTCAGGAAGTGTTCTTCGGCAAGGGCCGCTGTTCGACCTGCCACGTGCCGCCGTACTACACGGACAACCTGATGCACAACCTGCAGACCGAGCGCTTCTACAAGCCGGTGGACGTCAATGGCCGGTACGCCAGCGCCGACGGTCCGATCAAGACCTTCCCGTTGCGCGGCATCAAGGATTCGCCGCCGTACCTGCATGACGATCGCCTGCTGACACTCGACGACACGGTCGAGTTCTTCAACCTCGTGCTGGAGACGAAGCTGACGACGCGCGAGAAGGCCGACCTGGTCGCCTTCCTGCAGGCGCTGTAACTGCGCCAGCGACTGGCTGGCCGGTTTCGATTCCGAAGCCGGCCGGTCTCAAAGCAAAAGCAGCCAAGATTTCACACGGAGATCACGGAGGGCACGGAGGAAGAAACTTCTTTCTCCGTTCTGAGCCTCCGTGTTTCTCCGTGAACTCCGTGTGAAATTCTGTTCTCGACAGTCCTGAGCTTGCGCTGCGACGCTGCAGATGCAGAATCGCGCCACAACCATAACGACAGGGCAGGAGAGGGAGGATGGCCGCGCAGGAAACTGCAGGTTCGCCGCGGACGCTGCGCAAGGTGGTCTTCGCAAGCCTGATCGGCACCACGATCGAGTGGTACGACTTCTTTCTCTACGGCGCCGCCGCCGCGCTGGTATTCAATCGCCAGTTCTTTCCCGAAGCCGATCCGCTGGTGGGCACGATGCTGGCGTTTGCGACCTATGCGCTCGGTTTCGTCGCGCGTCCGCTCGGCGGACTCGTGTTCGGTCACTACGGCGACCGGATCGGCCGCAAGAAACTGTTGATGGCGAGCCTCGTGCTGATGGGCGTTGCAACGGTGCTGATCGGCTGTCTGCCTACTTACGAGCAGGTGGGCGTGCTGGCACCGCTGTTGCTCGTCGCCCTGCGATTGCTGCAGGGCTTCGCGGTCGGTGGCGAGTGGGGCGGCGCCGTGCTGATCGTTGCCGAGCACGGCGATGCGGCGCGCCGCGGCTTCTGGGCCAGCTGGCCGCAGGCAGGCGTGGCCGCGGGCAATCTGCTGGCGGCCGCGGTGCTGGCGATCATGGTGGCGGTGCAGAGCGAAGCGGACTTTCTCGCCTGGGGCTGGCGCATTCCATTCCTGCTGTCGGTGATCCTCATCGCCGTGGGCTGGTGGGTTCGCACCACGGTGGAGGAGAGCCCCGCGTTTGCGGAAGTGCGTGAGGACCGGCGGACGCACCGGCTGCCGGCGATGGAAGTATTGCGCACGCGTCCGGGGGCGCTGCTCACGGGAGCGGGGCTGCGGATCGCGGAAAACATTTCCTACTACGTCATCACCGCGTTTTCGATCATCTACATCACGGAGGTCGCGGGACTGTCGCGGCAGATCGCATTGAACGCCGTACTGATCGGCTCCGCGGCCCAGTTCGTGTGCATTCCCCTGTTCGGCGCGTTATCCGACCGGATGGGGCGCCGGCCGGTGTATGTGATCGGCGCAGTCGGCACCGGCGCGTGGGCCTTCGCTTTCTTTCAGTTGCTCGATACCGGCGTGACCTCGGCCGTGGTTTTCGCCATCGTCGTGGGGTTGATCCTGCATGCCGCGATGTACGGTCCGCAGGCGGCGTTTCTCGCGGAAATGTTTCCGACGTCGATCCGTTATTCGGGCGTGTCGCTGGCCTATCAGGCGACGTCCATCGTCGCCGGTTCGCTGGCGCCGATCATTTCGATCGCGTTGCTGCGCGAGACGGGCTCGGCGCACGCGGTGGCGATGTACGTGGCGATTGCCTCGGCGATCAGCCTGCTTGCAGCGCTGCTCGCGCGCGAAACCCGGGGCATGACTTTCGCGCAGATCGATGCGCAGCAGCCGACGCCGTGACAACGCAGGACAGGTTCATATATAAGAGCCGCCCCGACATCCATTCCAGGAAAGAGGCGCGCTCGATGAAACTGTCGCGTTCAGGCGTTCTGCTGCCCGTTCTCATCCTCGGCCTGTCTGCCTGCGACAGGCCGCCAGCGCCGCAAAGTGCGCCCGCGACCGTTGTCGCGGCAACGGTCACGCACGCACCCTACGGAACGTTGCCGGACGGTACGGTGGTCGAGGCGTTCACGCTGAGCAATGCCGCAGGCATGACCGTCAAGGCCATCACGTATGGCGCGATCGTCACCTCGGTGACCGTGCCGGATCGCAATGGCAAGGCCGACGATGTGGTGCTGGGTTTCGACTCGCTCGACGACTATCTGAAAGGCACGGCATATTTCGGCGCCGTCATCGGCCGCTACGGCAATCGCATCGGCGGGGCAAAGTTCGAACTCGACGGGCAGACCTACAAGCTCGCGGCCAACAACGGACCGAACTCCCTGCACGGCGGCCTCAAGGGCTTCGACAAGGTCGTCTGGAAGGGCGAGTCGTTCGAGCGTGACGGCAGTGTCGGCGTCGTGTTCGCGTATACGAGTGCCGACGGCGAAGAAGGCTTCCCCGGTGCGCTGACGACGCAGGTCACGTACACGCTGACCGCGGAGAACGAACTGGCCATCGACTATCGCGCGACGACCGACAAGCCGACCGTCGTGAACCTCACGCAGCACTCCTATTTCAATCTGGGCGGCGACGGTTCCGGCGACGTGCTCGGCCATGAGTTGACCATCGATGGCGATCGCTACAGCAACGTCGACCAGGATCTGATCCCGCTCGGCGACCCGGTCACGGTCGCAGGCACACCGTTCGATTTCCGCAGGAGCGCCACCATCGGCGCGCGCATCGATGCCGACGACGACCAGATCCGTCTCGGCAGCGGCTACGACCACAACTACGCGATCAATCGTTCCGGCCCTGGTCTCGTCCGCGCAGCGCGCGTAGTCGAGCCCAAGAGCGGCCGCATGATGGAAGTGTTCACGACCGAACCCGGAGTGCAGTTCTACACCGCCAATCATCTCGATGGCGTCAAGGGCAGGGCAGGCCACATCTACAACAGACGCAATGCATTCTGCCTGGAGACGCAGCACTATCCTGATTCCCCGAACAAGCCGTCGTTCCCCTCGACGACGCTGCGTCCGGGGGAGACGTACGAGTCGCGTACGGTGTACGCGTTCGGGGTGCAGTAACGGCACGGTGCCGCTCGACGCGTTACCAGTCAGACGTGATTCGAGCCTGGACGCGGTCCCGACCGGGTGTCCGGAATGTCGGAGGCGGTGCGAAAACGGTCTCTCAGTTCGCGTCGGGCTATCTTGCCCACCGCGGTCTTCGGCAACACGTCGACAAAACGGATGTGCCTGGGCCGTTTGTAGTCGGTCAGTTGGGAACGGCAATGCTTGCGGATATCCGCTTGCGACAGCGCTGGATGCCCGCGAACGACGATCGCCATCACGGCTTCGCCGGAATGCGCATCGGGCACGCCGATGACACCGACCTCCCTGACCCCCGGCAGTGCGGCGATGACGGCTTCGATTTCGTTGGGATACACATTGAAGCCGGACACGAGGATCATGTCCTTCTTGCGATCCAGCAGCCGGAAGAAGCCATCGGGCAGCATTTCTCCAATATCGCCCGTATGCAACCAACCCTCCTCAGTCAGCACGCTTGCGGTCTCTTCCGGCCGTTGCCAGTAACCGACCATGACTTGCGGTCCACGAATGCATAGCTCACCAACTTGTCGGGCTCCCAGCAGGTGGCCGGCATCGTCCCGGATGCAGACCTCGGTGGAAGGCAGCGGCAGGCCGATACTCGCGTTGTAGGCCTGCAGATCCAGCGGATTGATGCAGGCGGCGGGCGAGGTCTCTGTCAGGCCATAAGCTTCGATGAGGGTCGACCCTGTGACGTCTTTCCACTGCGAAGCGACGGATTCCTGCAATGCCGTGCCGCCTGCGAGCGAGACTTTCAGTTGCGAAAAATCGAGTGCGGAAAATCCCGGCGTGTTCAACAGGCCGTTGAACAGCGCGTTCACGCCGGTGATGGCCGTGAACCTGACGTTGCGCAGCACTCGAACGAAGCTGCGCAGATTCCGCGGATCCGTGATCAGATGATTGAGGCCGCCCAGCTTCATGAAGGTCAGACAGTTCGCCGTGAGGGAGAAGACATGGTAGAGAGGCAAGGCGGTGACGACGCTCTCCCGACCGTCTTCAAGGAACGGCGCGAGCCATGCGGCGATCTGCTCCAGATTCGCGACCAGATTGCGATGGCTCAGCATGACACCCTTGGCAGGACCGGTGGTGCCGCCGGTGTACTGCAGAAACGCCAGATCTTCCGCCGCCACCTCGACCCGTGACATCTGCAGTCTGGCCCCCGTGTCGAGCGCCCGGCGCAACGGGATCGCGTCGGGCAGACGAAAGGATGGTTCTGTGCGCTGCAGGTATCTGGCTGCGGTGTTGACCGGCAGTCGTTGGGCGAGCGGCAGCATGTCACCGACCTTCGACACGATGACGTGACGTACCGGGGTTCTTCCGATGCAGCCCGCCAGTACGTGCGCGACGTTCTCCAGAACCACGATCGTAGTCGCACCGCAGTCCTGTAGCTGATGCTCGAGCTCCCGCTCAGTGCAGAGGGGGTTGGTATTGACAACCGTGAGCCCTGCTCGAAGCGCACCGAACAGCACCGTCGGATACTGCAACAGGTTCGGCATCATGATCGCCATGCGTGCGCCCTTGCCGAGATGCAGCTCGTGCTGAAGGAATGCCGCAAAGGCACGGCTACGTTCTTCGAGCTGGCGATAGCTCAAGGTCGTGCCGAGGCTGGCAAACGCCGGCCGCTCGCCATGGCGAGAGACCGACTCATCGAAGATCTCTACGAGAGAGCGGTGTCTGTCCGCATCGATCTCGGCCGGCACGCCCGCGGGATAGCTGGCAAGCCAGATCCTGTCGACACGATGGCCTGGTTGGAGACTACTCATCGTCAAGTGCCCGCTTTCGCACACGTGCGCTACCGGGGCGGCGGCGTCTGCGCAAGGGCGTTACGCCGCTGGGCCAATTCCGCTGAGGGTACGGGGTACATTGCAACACTCATTGATCGACTCCCACGTTGAGGTGATGTAATCGAGACGTCGGTACGCTACGCCGCGTAGCGGCAGCAGTCATGTGAACGCGAATGCGGATTCGAGCGGATATTCCGACTCAGGCACCTCTCCTCCAGGAATCGAAACGGACAGAGATTTCTCCGGCGCAGGACAGCGCCGTGATTTTCCCCGATGGTTCGTGCGCGAGATCGACGTACGCTGGCGGATAGCACATCTCGACGAAGCCACAGACCATGACACACGACGCCCTCGGCGCCAAGACGATGCTGACCACGACGTCGGGCACGGCTTCCTACGTGAGCTTCGCGAAGCTGGCTGCGACGACCGGTGCGGGTATCGCGCGACTGCCGCACACCATCAAAATTCTCCTGGAGAATATTGCGCGCAGAGCCGGCAGCCGTGACGTTTCTGAAGACGATGTCGTCGCTCTCGCCCGCTGGCCAGACGGCGCTGATGCATCCATCGCATTCATGCCAGCACGAATTCTGATGCAGGACTTCACGGGAGTGCCGGCTGTCGTGGACCTCGCCGCCTTGAGAAGCGCGGTCGCCCGCTCCGGCGGAGATCCGCAGCGAGTCAATCCCTTCATCCCTGTCGATCTGGTCATCGATCATTCCGTGCAGGTCGATCGATTTGGCAGCACCGATGCATATGCCGCGAATCTCGAGTGGGAATATCGTCGCAATCGTGAGCGCTACGCACTGCTCAACTGGGCACAACAAGCGTTCAAGGGTTTTCGAGTCGTGCCTCCCGGAATGGGAATCTGCCATCAGGTCAATCTCGAGCACCTGGGGCAGGTCGTTCTGTCGCGCGATGGCTGGATCTTTCCAGACACCCTGGTCGGCACCGATTCGCACACGCCGATGATCAACGGCCTGGGCGTGCTGGGATGGGGAGTCGGGGGCATTGAAGCCGAAGCGGCGATGCTCGGCCAGCCGATGTTTCTGCCGAAACCGATCGTTGTGGGCGTACGAACCCGAGGAACGCTCCCGCCCGGTACGACGGCCACGGATCTCGTGCTGACGCTGACTCAGATGCTCAGAGCACACGGCGTAGTCGGCAAGTTTGTGGAATTCTTCGGCACGGGATTGAGTGCGCTGAGCATCGCCGATCGCGCCACGCTGTCGAATATGTCACCGGAGTTCGGCGCCACGGCAACACTCTTCCCGGTCGATGCGAACACGTTGAAATACCTCGGTCTCACCGGCCGCGGCGCCATCGTCGATCTCGTCGCGCAATACACGCAGGCGCAGGGGCTGTTCCGAACCGACCATGACGCGGAGCCGGTTTTCAGCGAAGTGCTGGACCTGGACCTGGCCAGGGTCGAACCCAGCGTCGCCGGACCCAGGCGGCCTCAGGATCGCGTCGCTTTGTCGGCAGTCCGCCAATCCTTCACGGGGGCATTCGATGGAGCACAGGCGCCAGTGGAGGCCAAAGCGATTTCAAGATTTGTCGGCGAAGGAGGCCCACCGGCAGGTGAGGTTCTCGAAGCGCCGCCGGAGCACCTTCAGCAGCCGCGCGCTGCAACTTCCGTGACACACGGATCTGTCGTCATCGCGGCCATCACCAGTTGCACCAATACGTCGAATCCCTCGGTCATGATTGCGGCCGGCCTGTTGGCGCGCAACGCCGTGCAGGCAGGCCTGCAGTGCCGACCGTGGGTTAAAACCTCTCTGGCTCCAGGTTCACGTGTCGTTACTCAGTACCTGGATCAAGCGGGGCTCACTCCCTATCTGGAGAGGCTGGGTTTCAACCTGGTGGGCTACGGTTGCACGACGTGCATAGGCAATTCCGGTCCGCTGCCCGCAGAGATTGCCAACATCGTCACGACCAGAGACCTCGCGGTGGCTGCCGTTCTATCGGGCAACAGAAATTTTGAAGGGCGTATTCACGGTCAGGTGAAGGCGAGTTACCTGGCATCGCCGCCGTTGTGCGTCGCATACGCATTGGCCGGCACGGTCATGGGCGACTTGACCGTGGATCCGTTGGGTACGGATGCAGACGGCAAGCCGGTGTACCTCAGGGACCTCTGGCCCACTGCCGAGGAAGTCGAATCGCTGGTCAGCTCCTGTGTGTCGTCGAAGCAGTTCGAGGTCGAATACGGACGCATCTTCGCCGGCGACGAGAAATGGCAGAGCATGCCCGCGCCCACCGGCACGTTGTTCCAGTGGGACAGCGCATCGACTTACGTTCGCGAGCCGCCCTACTTCCGCGAGGTCGCACGCATTCCTGCATCGCCCGCAGATGTCACCGGCGCAAGGGCGCTTGCGTTGCTCGGAGATTCGATCACCACCGACCACATTTCGCCCGCCGGAGCGATCACCGAAGATTCTCCCGCCGGAGAGTTTCTCGTGGAGCATGGCGTGCCGCCAGCCGAGTTCAACAGCTTTGGTTCCCGGCGAGGCAATCACCTCGTCATGATGCGCGGAACGTTCGGCAACATTCGCCTGCGCAATCTGATGATGCCCGGCGTCGAAGGTCCATGGACGCTCCACGTTCCCAGCGGCGAGAAAATGACCATTTACGACGCATCTCTTCGATATGGACGCGCAGGAACGCCGCTCGTCGTCATCGCCGGCAAGGAATACGGCTC
The DNA here is from genome assembly GCA_964492345.1 of uncultured Steroidobacter sp. Classification (GTDB taxonomy): domain Bacteria; phylum Pseudomonadota; class Gammaproteobacteria; order Steroidobacterales; family Steroidobacteraceae; genus Steroidobacter. The sequence continues at coordinate 9,349 of CAZBKC010000051.1, forward strand.
GGGAAGCTCGCGCGATTGGGCCGCGAAGGGCTCCGCATTGCTCGGCATCAAAGCAGTCATCGCCCAATCCTACGAACGCATTCACCGCAGCAATCTCGTCTGCATGGGAATCCTGCCACTGCAATTCGAGACAGGAGTGTCGCCGCAGTCGTTGGGCCTCACCGGCTTCGAGACTTTTTCCATCACTGGCATCGGCACAGGTATCACGCCACGACAAACGGCGAAGGTGACCGTGACCCGGCAAGACGGATCGCAAGTGCAATTCGCGACGACGGTGCGAATCGATGCGCCCGCCGAGGTCGAGTATTTTCTCCACGGTGGCATCCTGCAGATGGTTCTACGCCAACTTCTGCCGGCCTAGCGCTCGTCCAACTGGCGCAGCGGCTTTCGGGGAGATGGTCGTCGCGCGACTTTCATATCGATATTCTCGATGTGAGGTGTCGATACAGGATCTTGTCCACGCAGGAGCATCACAACGGCACGCGGGCATACAGCTCGCCCGCATACTTCATGCATGAGCTGGAGCCGGCGCTGGCTGGTGAACGAGATGTTCGCATCAAGCGGATCTACGACGAACCTGCAAGATCCGACGGCTACCGCGTGCTCGTCGATCGCATCTGGCCGCGCGGCATCAGGAAACGGGATGCCGCCCTGGATGAGTGGCTGCGCGAGCTGGCACCGAGTACCGGGTTGCGAAAATGGTTCAACCACGACCCGAAGCGCTGGCCCGAATTTCACCAGCGCTACCGTACCGAACTCAGCCAGCATGCATCCGCACTGAATGCGCTGCGCCACCGCGCCGCTCATCGGCGTGTCACGCTTCTGTATGGCGCCAGGGACACGCGATTCAATCAGGCAGCGGTCCTGAAGGAACTCATCGACGAGTCTTAGGCTGGGTGCGCGCGGAGCGGTTGGTTGCGTGTTGTCGGCGATGCACTTGCGCCTTTGTCTACGTGCCGAACACCTTCTTCGCGCGCTCGATGATTGCTTCGACCGCGGGGTGTCTGATCTTGCGTTCCATCGAGATGGCGTAGAACTGCGCCTGCACATTCCTTGCGGAGCCTAGCGTCAGCAAGCCGAGTTCCCTGCGAAACTGCGTCTGCAGCACGTCGGGCACCGGTACGACACCGTACCCTTCACGCGCGAACTCGCGCATCAGGGCATAGTCCTCGAACTCGCCGACGATCACCGGTCGGACATTGTGTTTGTCCAGCCACTGATCGAGCGCGCGGCGGATCGCCGTGTCGGCAGTCGGCAAGAGCACCGGGGCTCCATCGAGAGATTTTGGAAAGGTGGGTCGCAATGCCTTCGCGATGCCGGGCGCAGCCATCCAGGATGCACCGCAACTGCCCAGTTGGTGGTTGTACGCCTTCAGGTTCAGGCTCGGCGTGATCGGGGAGTCCGACAGCAACACGGCCACTTCCTGCACGAGCAACGCCGCCAGCAGGTGTTCCAGCGTTCCTTCGCGGCACACGAGCTGAACGGGTTGATTCAGTCGCAGCGCTCCTTCGAGCAGGCGCTGCGCGATTTCCTTGGGCACGACATCGTCGATACCGACAACGAGACGAAGCGGCCGGTGCGTCGGGCGCTGCGCCAGCGCATTGAGCAGATCGCCCCCCAGCCCGAAGATCTCCTCGGCATAGCTGAACACGAGCCTCCCGGTTTCGGTCGGCACGAGCGAACGACCGGACTTCATCAGGAGTTTCTGGCCCAGGCGCTCTTCGAGGGTGCGCAACTGTGCACTCACTGTGGGTGCGGACAGGAACAGTTCCTCGCATGCCCTGGCGAGACTGCCGGTTCGCACGACAGTCCAGAAATAGAGCAGGTGCTGGTAGTTGAGTCGGCGTACTGCACTCGTCATGACAGTTTCACTTTATCTAACTGATATGGCGATTAATTCTAATGGATCTAACGGACCGGCTCAGTTAGAAACGTAGTGCGGCGCTTCAGAGTCATGAGTGCCCCCGATGTGAATCGGGCTACCGGAGCGCAGAGCGCGAGGAGTCGAGAATGATCAAACGCATCATGTTGAGCAAGCCGGACGTCCGCCGCTTGCGAGGCATTCTTGCTGCAGCAGACCAGCACTCTCATCGCGACCAAGAGCATGTCCTCGATCTGCGGAATGAGGTCGAGCGAGCCCGCGTTGTGGACGTCGGGGAGATCCCCGCGGACGTCGTCACGCTGGATTCGACGGTGACTGTTCGCGACGTCGCAACTGGCGCCTGCAGCGACTACATCGTGGTATCGCCGTCTCAGGCCGACGTCGCCAGCGGTCGCATCTCGGTGCTCGCACCGCTCGGCACCGCCCTGCTCGGGTATCGCGAGGGCGCGCAAATCGAGTGGCAAATGCCTGGCAGGGTCAGGCGCCTGGAGATCGGTCGCGTCGTTCAACCGGGGGCCTGAAATCGTTCGACTGAAGTCGAACCGTTGGTCGCCATCGGTCATGATCTCTGTGTGAGATCTCCTTTTCCCTATTCCTACTTCTCCCGCCCGAACCGATATCCGAGCGTTGCGCTGGCGAGGCTCTGTTCCTTGATGAGGTTCAGCACCGTCGGTGAGTCGGCATCTGCGGGCACATCGATACTGTCGGCCTTCAGTGCATACACCGTGTACGTGTAGCCGTGCGGCGGTTCGCCCGGTGGCGGACACGAACCGCTGTAGCCGGCCGTGCGAAATCCATTCCTGATCTGCACTGCGCCCGCAGGAAGGCCCGAGTTGTCGGGCTTGCCCGCATCGCGCGCCAGACTCGTGGTGCCTGCAGGCAGATTGACCACGAGCCAATGCCAGAAGCCGCGTCCGCGAATCGCATCCGGATCGAACAGGGCCACCGCGAAGCTCTTTGTTCCCTCCGGTGCGCCGCTCCAGTTCAACGCGGGCGACTGATTGCCGCCGGTGCAACCGAACTTGTCGTAGACGAATTCCTGCGCGAACGGCTTGTCCGGTCCGACATCGGGACTCGTCAACGCGAAATCGGCGGCATGGGCGGCGAAGGTCACGAGGCCCAGCGACAGCAGCATTCCCCTGATCGCAATCATCGTCGTCTCCCTGGTGATGCAAGCCGCCGTATCGTCGCGCGGTCGCCCGGGGAAGACTGCGGAGATTCGCAAAGAGAGCGGGTAGCTGCCGGCCTGGCTGCTGGCTGGAGAATGGGCATTGACGGACTTACGCTGCGCCCTCACCGTTGCGCTCGCCCAGGCGCTGCAACTGGCGATCGACGCATCGGACGATTGAGCGGGAGTGCTCCATGCAATTCTGGCCGGGCTTCGCTGTCATCACCATCGTGCATCTGCTTGCCGCCGCGTCGCCGGGGCCGGATTTCGCTTTCGTGACCCGTCAGTCGCTGGTGCATGGCAGGCGCGCCGGACTGCTGGCGAGCATCGGAATTGCACTGGGGCTGGCCGTTCACATCGGCTACTCCACCGCCGGTCTCGCGGCCGTGATCGCGCACTCGGCGAAATGGCTGCTCGCGATCAAGATCGTCGGCGGCGGCTACCTCATCTACCTGGGCATCCGTTCCCTGCTCAGCAGGGCGGATGCGGTTTTCGACGCCACAGCGACGACGATGACCGCGCGCCCGTGGCGCCTGATCGCCGGTGGCTTTCTCTGCAATGCCTTCAATCCGAAGGCGCCGATCTACTTTCTCGCGCTCTTCACGGTGGTGCTGTCGCCGCAACTGCCCGCGTCATGGCTAGCGATCTACGGTGTGTGGCTGATGATCCTGCAGTGGCTGTGGTTTTCGCTCGTCGCCGCCGTATTCGCGCATCGTGCCGTGCGCGACCGGCTGATCGCCATGCGTCACTGGATCGACAGGATCTTCGGGGTGGCGATGATTGCGCTGGGGCTGCGGGTGGTGCTGAGCCGAAACTAGTCATTAAGCCCGCGGCTTTCAATGTCTTCCCCTCCTCCGCTTGCGGGGGAGGGCAGGGAGGGGGTCTTTCGGAGATGCCACGATGCCGTGAGTGCCGGGTCCGAGGGGCTTTGCTGGAACGCCGTGAATACGTCCATGTAGGCTCCGTCGCGCGCATCCCTGCGCGCGACGGTCCAGCAAAGCCCCTCGGACCCGACACTCA
>CAZBKC010000052.1:0-1664 GCA_964492345.1 uncultured Steroidobacter sp.
TGGCCTGCAGCGTCAGCGCGAAGCCGATGAGGATCAGCATCAGCCACAGCGGCGATGCGAGGTAGCTCATGATGCCGACGGCGAGGTGCAGTCGATTGGTCCACTTCAGGCCGCTCGATCCGATCAGCTTCAGATGCTGCAGATTGCCCTGCGCCCAGCGACGATCGCGCACCGCGATATCGGTGAGCGATGGCGGCCCTTCTTCCCACGAGCCCTGCAGATCGGCGGCCATCTGCACCTTCCAGCCGGCGCGACGGATGTAGGCGGCTTCGATGAAATCGTGCGACAGCACGAAGCCGCCGAATGGCTTGCGTCCCGGCAGCTGTGGCAGGCCGCAGGCTGCGGCGAACGCGCGCACGCGGATGATGGCGTTGTGTCCCCAGTAGTTGCCTTCGTTGCCCGACCAGCCTGCCATGCCGCGTGCGATGACGCCGCCGTACAGGCGGCTCGCGAACTGCTGCAGTCGCGCGAAGAAACTCACCTGGCCGATCAATGCCGGCACGGTCTGCAGGATGCCGAGCTTCGCATCGGCCTGCATGCGTTCCACGAGCGCCAGCAGCGTATCGGGACTCATCAGGCTGTCCGCGTCGAGCACGAGCATGTAGTCGTAGTGTCCGCCCCAGTGCTTCACGAAATCTTCGACGTTGCCCACCTTGCGGCCGACGTTGTGCCAGCGGCGGCGATAGCGCACCGGCATCGCCTGTGCGAGCGCCTTGCGCAGACGTTCCGCGGCGAGGGTCTCGGCGATCCAGGCATCGGCATTGGTGGAGTCGGAGACGATGACGATCTCGAAATGCTTCGCCGCATCGATGGCCGCCAGGGCCTCCGCCATCGCCTGCAGCGCCGCGGTGGTACGCAGCGGATCTTCGTTGTAGACCGGCATGATCAGCGCGGTGCGACTGCCGTCGGCGGGTGCGCTCGCAAAGCGCGTGCGCGGCGTGAGCAGGCCGCACAACGCCGAGCCGGCCGAGAACGCGATCCACAGCAGCGTGATGGCGAAGAACACGATCATCGCCGCCTGCAGGCTGGTCATGTTGCCGAAGCCGACGATCGCGAACATCTCGTTCAGGCCGTAGCCGAAGATGGCGAGCGTCGCAGCGGTGGCGATCAGGCGCGCCAGCCGGGTGACGGGAGGGGTTTCGAGAGGAGCGGCGGCAGGCGCGCGGTGCCGGTCCTGCACCGGCATCTCCAGCGGCGCTTCCACTGGCATCGCGCCGAACGCAGACAGGGACTTCACAGCGCCGTCGCACGGAGGAACAGTGCCACCGCCCGGGGGAGTGGGCGGATTCAGGTGCCCGTCCATCGATACAGCCAGGTTTCCGAAGCGGGCCGGCTGCCGCGCAGCAATCGTACGCGCAACTCGGCGATGGTGGCATCGCCCGGCGCCAGTTCGAAGCTGGCGCGCACGCCGCGGGTCGAGGGATTGGGCTGCAGGTTCGCGTTGCTGATCCTACCCGCGGAGGTGCCGGCTTCCAGCTTCAGGTCTTCCACGGTGCGCACGCCACCGACGAAATCGATGACGAACAGGCGGCGCTTGCCGTCGTGGCTGGGGCCCGAGCGGCTTACCAGCGCGCGGCTCAGCGCCGGCAGGATGCGCGGACGCTCGTTCCAGCGCAGCCGGTAGGCCAACTGCCATGGCTTGCCGGCGGGAATGGTGTCGCGCG
>CAZBKC010000052.1:1674-8521 GCA_964492345.1 uncultured Steroidobacter sp.
AACGCGATGATGTTGTCGTTGGTTTCCGAGTCGGTAGGGATTTCGATCAGCGTCACCGCGCCCGCGCCCCAGGCGCCGATCGGTTCGATCCAGGCGCTCGGGCGCCGCTCGTAACGGGCTTCGAGATCCTGGTAATCGGTGTAACGGCGCGAGCGCTGCACCAGTCCGAAGCCGCGCGGCACGGTGGAGGTAAAGCTCGACACCTGCAACTGCATCGGATTGGCGAGCGGACGCCAGATCTGTTCGCCCGTGTCGGTGACGATCTGGAGTCCGTCCGAGTCGTGCACCTCGTCGCGGAAATCGTCGATGCGGGAGCGCGTCAGTTCGTCGTAGTAGAACATCGACGTCAGCGGCGCGATGCCCACGCTGTCGAGCGGCACCCGCGGAAAGAGCGTGAGCGTCACGTCCATGATGGTCTCGATGCCCGGCACGATGGCGAAACGGTACGCGCCCGTGGTCGATGCGCTCTCAAGCAGCGCGTGGACGACCACACCGGCCGCGTTCGCGGAGGGGCGCTCGATCCAGAAATGCGTGAACTGGGGAAATTCCTCGCCCGTCGCGCTCGCCGTCTTCAAGGCGAGGCCGCGGGCGGAAAGGCCATAGACGCTGTTCCTGTTGATGGCGCGGAAGTACGAGGCGCCCTGAAACACGACGAACTCGTCCCACACCGATCGCGAATTGATGTGGCCGCGCAGGCGAAACCCGGAGAGCGGCAGCGTGAGGCCGGCGAGTGCCTTCTCTACCGAGGGACCGAGCCGGTACGTGTCCGGTGCAGGGCGCAGGTCGCGCGCGACGCCGCCTTCCACGATCGACACTTTCACCGGTGTCTGGAAGAGGAAACCCGCCGGCAGCAATTCGAGGCGTACCGGCACCTGATCGTTGCGCCAGATGGCCGCATCGGGGTGGTTGCGGATGTCGCGATACTGGTCGTAGCTGATCTGACGCAGCGGGGATGCGCTGTCGATTCTCGCAGGAGAATGCGCTTCATCGGCCAGACGTTTTGCCATCTGTGTGACCGTATCGCGTGCGAACGGATAGCGGTCGACCGATTTTTCCACGGGCTGCTGTCGCGTTGCGGCGACGACGGCGAAACTCAGTGCAGCAACAACCAGCAGTGCAGTGGCAGCCCGGTACATGTCTCTTGCTTGTGGGGGATGCCGGGAGTCCCGGCGGTTCGATCGGGTTCGGACATCGTGCGTTCAATGGACGAACGCATGTTACCGGATAATGGTTTCGCGATCAGTGGCCGCATTGCTTGCCGTCACGAGGTAGCATTTACGTTGTTGCGGCCGCAGCGATGTTGCCGTTATTTAAGTAACCGTTGCGCCGCGATGGTCTTGTAGAGAGGAGGATTCATGCATTCGAAACTGTTGTTGCCAGTGCTGGCGCTGGGGGCGGTGACACCGGCCTACGCGCAGTGGACGGGAAAAGGGGAGGCTGGCCTCGTGATCGCCAGCGGCAATACCGAGACGGAAACGGTCAACGTCAAATTCGACATGGCTCACGAACGCGACAAGTGGAAGAACCAGTTCGGTCTCACCGGGCTGTATGCCTCGGACGATTCGGGCACGACGGCGCAGCGCTGGGAAGCCCTGGGGCAGTCCGACTACAACTTCAGCCCGAAGACATTCTGGTTCGGCGCGGCACGCTATGAAGACGATCGCTTCAGCGGCTTCGAATACCAGGCCACCGTTTCGAGCGGTCTGGGACGCAAGTTCGTCGACACGGATCGGACAAAGTTCGTCGGCACGACCGGCGTCGGTTACAAGGTCTTCGAAACGCGGGACGCTTTCGACGAGGATACCGGCGTACTCATCCAGGCAGGTGCGCGCGAAGAGAACATCGTGTTTCGCGGCACGCTCGATCTGGAACACCAGTTCACCGAGACCACCACCCTGATCGACAAGTTCATTGTCGAAGCGGGTGGCGACAACACGTTCTACCAGAACGACATCGCGCTGCAGGTGAAGATCAACTCGGTACTGGCGCTCGCGGTCGGCTATTCCGTGCGCCACAACACCGATCCGCCGATCGGTTTCGAGAAGACCGATACGCTCACGACGGTGAACCTGGTGTACGAGATCAAGTGACGACACGTGTCAGGGCGAATGCCCTGACGACGTGTCGTCATCCCCGCGCCGGCGGGGATCCATCCCCGGCTGCGATTGCGGAACGGGTTCCCGCCTTCGCGGGAACGACGAATGCTCACACACCCGTCATTGACGCCAGCCCCGCCCGGATGCTGTCATGCACGGGCGGGGATGGGGCCCCGCGCAATCCAGCTCGCTCAGCCTGCTTCCGCCAGCCATCGCGGCAGGAGCGATTTCCCCGTGCATGCACTCCAGCGGTGATTCGTGAAAGACCTGACGCAGGGGCCGGTTTCCCGGCATATCGTGGCCATGGCGCTGCCCATCGCCTTCGGCATGATCTTCCAGACGCTTTACTACCTGGTCGATCTCTACTTTGTGGCGCGGCTGGGCGACGCGGCCATCGCGGGTGTCGGTGCGGCCGGCAACATCATGTTCATCGTCATCGGGCTGACGCAGGTGCTGGGCGTCGGCACGGTCGCGCTGATCTCCCATGCAGTCGGTCGCAAGGACCAGGCTGAGGCGAACCTGTTCTTCAACCAGTCGATCGTGCTGTCGGCGCTCTGTGCGCTGATCACGCTGATCGGCGGCTACCTGCTGACGCGTCCCTACATTCATTCCATTGCGGCGGATGCAGCCACCGTCGAAGCAGGCGTGACGTATCTGTACTGGTTCCTGCCGGGTATGGCGGCGCAGTTCGCGCTGGTGGCAATGGGTTCTGCATTGCGAGGCACCGGCATCGTGAAGCCCACGATGGTTGCCCAGGTCGTGACGGTGATTCTCAACGTGATCCTGGCGCCGATACTGATCGTCGGCTGGGGCACCGGTCACCCCATGGGAGTCGCGGGTGCCGGACTTGCGAGCACCGTGGCGATCTTCGGCGCCGTGGGACTGCTGGGGTTCTACTTCGCGCGACTGGAAAAATACGTCGCGTTCCATCCCGATCAATGGCGTCCGCGCATGGATGCATGGAAGCGCGTGCTGGCCATCGGCCTGCCCACGGGCGGCGAGTTCATGCTGCTGTTCCTGTTCATGGGCGTGATCTACTGGTGCATCCGCGACTTCGGGGCTGCGGCCCAGGCGGGCTTCGGCATCGGTTCGCGCGTCATGCAATCGATCTTCCTGCCGGCGATGGCGATCGCCTTTGCGGCCGGGCCGATCGCGGGACAGAACTTCGGGGCGCGCCGCCCCGAGCGCGTGCGCGAAACCTTCCGCAAGGCCATTGTCATCATCACGATCATCATGGCGACGCTCACGGTGCTGATTCACTGGAGTCCGGCGCTGCTCGTGCAGGGATTCACCGACGATCCCGAAGTGCGCGAAGTCGCAGCGACCTTCCTGACCATCACGTCCTGGTACTTCGTGGCCCAGGGGGTGATCTTCACCTGTTCGAGCATGTTCCAGGGGCTGGGCGACACGCGTCCTGCCCTGCTCAGCACCGGGTCGCGCGTGCTCACCTTCGTGCTGCCGGCGGTCTGGATTTCGCGGCAGCCGTGGTTCCGCGTCGAACATCTCTGGTATCTGTCCGTGACGACCGTGGTGTTGCAGGCGGTAGTGAGCTGGATGCTGTTGCGCGTACAGTTCCGGCGGCGTCTGCCGGCGCTGGCAACGGCGGTGGCCTGAGAAGAGAAGTAGCCGCAAAAGACCGCATAAAAGAACGGATTTTTTTGTCCGAAGCCTTCAGGATTCTTTTTTGCGGTCCTTTGCGGCTCTCGCGCAATCTCGATTCTCGGACAGGAATCGAACGAAGGAGAGAGTACACATGTCGACCGATCTTTTTTCCCTGCGCGGCCGCACCGCGCTGATCACGGGTGGTTCGCGCGGCATCGGCCGCATGATTGCGAAAGGGTTCATCGATCAGGGCGCGCGCGTGTATATCTCTTCGCGCAAGGCCGATGTCTGCGAGCAGGCAGCAAGGGAGCTTGCGGCGAATGGCGGCACCTGCATTGCCCTGCCCGTCGACGCATCGACGCCCGCAGGAATCCAGGCGCTGGTTCAGGCTTACGCCCGGCACGAGTCGAAGCTCGACATCCTCGTGAACAACGCCGGTGCCGCGTGGCTCGCAGAGTTCGATGCGTTTCCGGAAAAGGGCTGGGACAAGGTGGTCGATCTGAATCTCAAGACACCGTTCTTCCTGACGCAGGCGCTGGCACCGGCACTGCGGGCTGCGGCGTCGGCGGATCGTCCGGCCAAGGTCATCAATATCGCATCGATCGACGGGATGTCGGTCAACGCGCAGGAAACCTATTCCTATGCGGCCAGCAAGGCGGGCCTGATCCACCTGACCCGTCGCATGGCGCTGCGCCTGATCGAGGACCACATCGTCCTGTCCACGATTTCTCCGGGTGCTTTCGCCACCGATATGAACATTGTGGCGCGCGACCAGGGCGAGGTGTTGTCCGGCAGAATTCCGGCACGTCGGATCGGTACGGACGAGGACATGGCGGGCGCCGCGATCTATCTCGCGTCACGGGCCGGCGACTACGTCGTCGGTGCAACGCTGGTGGTCGATGGCGGAGTCAATATCGCGCGCGGATGAATGCAGGCTGTGGGCTGTAGGCTGTGGGCTGTAGCCAGAGGCGCTACGCGCGGCACGTCACGATGGTCAGTTCGTCGCTGACCGGTCTGGAAGTGAAGGTCAGGTCGGACTGAAGAGAATCGCCGCCCCGCATAAAAGACCTCAGGTCAGAAGAAATCCCCTTTATGCGGCCTTTCGCGGCTCTTGATCCTCTACCTGCCCTTCCTGCGCCGCCAGTTCGATTACCTGGCTGCCGCTGCTTCGATGCCGAGCAGTTCGACTTCGAACACGAGCGTGGCGCCCGGTTTGATGTCCGGCGGTGCGCCGCGATCGCCATAGGCCAGATCGGACGGACACACGAGCTGGCCCTTGCCGCCAACCTTCATCAGCTGCACGCCTTCGGTCCAGCAGGGAATGACGCCGTCCAGCGGAAAGGTGGCGGGTTCCTTGCGTTCGACCGAGCTGTCGAACACTTTGCCGTCCGGCAGCGTGCCGTGATAGTGGACCTTAACGGTGTCGCTCGCCGTCGGCGAAGCGCCGGTGCCCTCGGTGATCACCGAGTACACCAGTCCGGATTCGGTTTTCTTCGCGCCCTGTCCGGCGGCGGCCTTGGCCAGGAATTCCTCGCCAGCCTTCTTTTCAACTTCCGCCGCCGCAGCGACGCGCTTGTTCTGCAGTTCCTGGATCTTCGGGAAATAGGACTGGGCGTCGAGCTTCGGCTCCTTGTGGAGTGCAGCGTCGGACAGACCCGCCTTCACCTGCTCGAGTTCGGCTTCAGTGAGATCGAAGGAGGCAATGTTGCTGCCCAGCGCCGAACCCAGCGCATACAGCGCCTTGTCTTCTTCGGTCTTCGGCTCGGCGGCACCGACAGGTGCGCTGGGCGAAGAGCAGCCGACGATGGCCAGAGTCACCGCGACGGCGAGCAGGGAATGGCGCATGGAAAATCCTTGTGTGATGAGTGGGCATGGGGCCCGGGCCGGAAGCCTCGCGCCTGCTACGGAGTCTACCGGTTCGGCTGCGGCTCCGTCTGCAGGCAGCAGTCACGCAGACCGGCATCGCTGTCGATGCTGCGGGCACAGTTTACGCCGCGCCGGTCGGATTCCAGATCGCGCCATTCGGCGTCGCCAGAACCCAACAGATCGCGCAGTTCCTTGCCGACACTCGCGAGCGTCGCCTCGGTCACGCTGCAATAACGAGCGATGAGCCCGGCCGCGATGCAATGCATCTGCGCATCGGGCAGGTTGGAAGGCAGGCGTTCATGCAGCGCCGCCTGCATGCAGCCGTAGCTCGACTGCGCCGCCCGTGGTTCGCGCTGCGGCAATGGTGCGCAGGCGGTGAGAAGGAAGAGAAGGCTGTAGGCCGTAGGCTGTAGGCTGTAGGTCAGAAAAGAGGCGAGACTTTTTCCGTTCATTTCATTCTGGGCCACAGCCCACAGCCTTTCTTCACCTACTTCGCTATCACCAATCCGCGTGATTCGAGCAACGGTCCGATGTCCGGGTCCTTGCCGTAGAAGTCGCGGAAGAGGGTGAGTGAGTCCACGCTGAAGCCCTTCGACAGGATCTTCTCGCGCAGGCGATCGCCGTTGGCACGCGTCAGGCCGCCGTTCGTCTTGAACCAGTGCTGCGTGTCGCGTGCCAGCACGTCGCTCCAGATGTAGGCGTAGTAACCCGCGGAGTAGCCGGCGGGACTGGAGAAGATGTGCGAGAAATACGTCGAGCGATAGCGCGGCGGCACGGCCTCGAAGTCGACGCCGGCAGTTCTGAGGGCTGCGGCCTCGAAGCTGGCAGCGTCCTCGGCCTTCGGCGTCCTGCCGGCGGGCAACTGATGCCATGACTGATCGAGCATGGCCGCAGCGAGATACTCGGTCGTGGCGAAGCCCTGGTTGAACTTGCCCGCGGCCAGCACCTTGTTCATCAGTTCCTGCGGCATCGCCGCGCCGGTCTGATAGTGCTTCGCATAGTTGGCGAGCACGCGCGGTTCCGTGGCCCACATCTCGTTGTACTGCGACGGGAACTCGACGAAGTCGCGTGGCACGCTGGTGCCGGAGAACTGCGGGTACTGCACGTCGGAGAACAACCCGTGCACGGCATGGCCGAATTCGTGGAAGGCCGTCGTCACCTCATCGAACGTCAGCAGCGTCGGCTGGCCTTGCGGCGGCTTCGGAATGTTGAGGTTGTTGACGACGACGGGCTTCGTGCCGAGCAGCCGCGACTGTTCGACGAAGCTGTTCATCCAGGCGCCG
>CAZBKC010000052.1:8531-13370 GCA_964492345.1 uncultured Steroidobacter sp.
GCCGCGCTTGTTGTCGCGCGCGTACCAGTCCACCAGGAACAGGCCGAGCGGCGAGCCGTCCGCATTCCAGATCTCGAATACGCGCACGTCTTCCTGATAGACGGGCAGATCCTTGCGCTCCTTGAAATCGAGACCGTACAGTTCGTGCGCGGCGAACAGCACGCCGTCGACCAGCACGCGATCCATTTCGAAATACGGGCGTACCTGCGACTCATCGTAGGAAAACTTCGCGGCGCGAACCTGCTCGGCGTAGAAATCCCAGTCCCACGGGGCGAGCTTGAAGGGCTGGGTGCCGTTGGCTTTCGCCTGCGCATCGATCAGCGCCTGCATGTCGGCCGCTTCTGCGCGTGCGTTGGCCACTGCGGGCGGCGCAAGCTGCGCCAGCATCCTGTCTACGGCCTGCGGCGTCAGCGCGGTTTCGTCTTCGGTGACGTAGGCGGCATGGGTCGGGTAGCCCAGCAGTGCCGCACGCTCGGCACGCAGTGCAGCGATCCTGGCGATCAATGCCGTCGTGTCGAACTCGCCGCCCCAGCCGCGGCCGATCGACGCCTTGTAGAGCCGTTCGCGTGCGGCGCGGTCTGTCATCTGCGACAGCGGCGGCTGACCGGTGGTGTTGAGCAGCGCGACGACCCACTTGCCTTCGAGTTTGCGGGTGCGAGCTGCCTCTGCGGCCGTTGCAATCTGCTGCGGCGACAGGCCATCGAGATCGCTCACCTTGTCGAAAACCACGGCCGCGGCGTTCACGCCGTTCAGCACCGTCTGACTGAACTGGGTCGTGAGCGTCGAGAGCTGCTCATTCATCTGGCGCAGCTTTGCCTTGTCGGCCTCGGACAGTTTCGCGCCCGCGCGGACAAACAGCGTGTGATAGCGATCGAGCAGTCGCAGCGATTCCGGATCGAGCTGCAGCGATGCGCGCTTGCGGTACAGCTCGTCGACCCGCGCGAACAGCGCGGCGTTCAGGTAGATCGAATCCGAATGCGCCGACAGTTTCGGCGCGAGCGCCGTACGCAGCGATTCGAGATCGGGATTCGTGTGCGACGACGTCAGGTTGAAGAACACGCCGCTGGCGCGGGACAGCAGTTGGCCGGATCGTTCCAGCGCCACGATGGTGTTGTCGAAGGTCGCCGCGGCGGGGTTGGCCGCGATCGCATCGATCTCGCCCTTCTGTTCCGCCATGCCTGCCTCGATCGCAGGCCCGAAATGTTCATTGCGGATCCTGTCGAACGGCGGCAGTTCGTACGGCAGCGTGCTCTTCTTCAGGAGCGGATTGACCGCAGCGACGGTCGTTGCAGCAGTGGCATTCATGACGGTCACCGGCACAGAAAACAGACACAGGAGGGCAGCGGACAGCTTGCGGGTATTCACGACGGACATTCGCCAGATTCCTCGGTTACTTAATGACGACAATGTCAGGCGCGACAGGTCGTGGGAGAACCCCAAGGTAATGCGGTCGGAGGGGAATTCTCAATCGGGCGAGACCCGCGATCGGCCGGGGCGGTCTTTCCCTCTCACACGCTCCTCCCGCCATCCACCGCCAGGATCTGCCCTGTCACATACGGGGCATCGACCGCGAAGAACAGCGCCGTGCGCACGATGTCGTCCGGCGAACCGCGTCGCTTCAATTGCGTTTTCGCGATGATCTCGTCCTGCAATTGCCGATCGAGCCCACCTTCGGGCCACAGGATCGGGCCGGGTGCGATGCCGTTCACGCGGATCTCCGGTCCCAGTTCCCGGGCGAGCGACCGCGTCAGCATCGCAAGTCCGGCTTTGGCGCTGCAGTAGACCGGATGTTTCGCCAGCGGCCGCTGGCCATGGATGTCGATCATGTTGAGGATCAATCCACGCGCCTCGCGCAGCGCGGGAGCCGCGGCCTGCGACAGGAAGAGGGGTGCCTTGAGATTGGTACCCATCAGGTCATCCCATTGTTCGGGCACGATGCTGCCGACAGGCGTGGGATAGAACGACGAGGCATTGTTGACGAGCACATCGAGACGCCCGAAGGCAGTCAGCGTCTGCCCGACAATGTCGGGCAACCGCGCCACCTCCAGCAGGTTCGCACTCGTGGCGATGGCGGAATTCTTCCTGCTCGTGTTGAATTCGTCCCGCAGGCGCCCGGCCTCGGTCGCCGAGCGATGATAGTGAATCGCCACATTGGCGCCGGCCGCGTGGAAGCCGCGGGCGAGTGCTGCTCCGAGACGCTTCGCCGCTCCGGTGATGAGCACGACGCGCCCGGCAAGAGAGTCCGACGTAGTCATGACGGTAATGTTCGCCAAACTGCTCCTGGTTGCAACAGCACGCGAGGCCATGTGAGCGCGGCCGCCGATCTGCCCCCATTGACCCCGGAGGAAATCGCCCACAGCGACAGGTTGGTGCATCGTATCCGCGATGCCATCGAGGCCCGCGGCGGCTGGATCAGTTTCGAGCGGTTCATGGAGATGGCGCTGTACGAGCCCGGTCTCGGTTATTACAGCGCGGGCTCGACCAAACTCGGCAGCGCGGGCGATTTCGTCACGGCGCCGGAGATCTCACCGCTGTTCAGCCGCTGCCTCGCCTCGCAGTGTGCCGAAGTATTGCAACGGCTGGGCGGTGGCGATGTGCTCGAACTCGGCGCGGGTTCGGGCGTGATGGCTGCCGATATCCTTGCCGAACTCGCGAATCAGCAGCGCCTGCCCGATCGCTATCTCATTCTCGAAGTCAGCGCCGACCTGCGCGAACGGCAGCAGCAGACGCTGGCTGCGCGGGTTCCCGACCTGCTTGCCCGGGTGCAATGGCTGGATCGATGGCCGGTCGCCCTGCGCGGTGTCATCGTCGCCAACGAAGTCCTGGATGCCCTGCCCGTGCAGCGATTCCGTATTCGCGGCACGCAGGTAAATGCGGTCGGCGTAACGTGGCAGCTCGGCCAGCTCGACTGGTCGGAAGTCCATGCGGATCCCGCGCTCGAACTCGCCATACGCACGATCGAGCGCGCCAACGGCGAGCCGTTTCCCGATGGCTACCTGTCCGAAGTGAACCTGCGCCTCGTCCCCTGGATCGCCGGACTCGCCGGCGCGCTCGCCGAAGGTGTCGCGATATTCATCGACTATGGTCTGCCGCAACGCGAGTACTACCGCACGGAACGTCGCGAAGGCACGCTGCTCTGTCATTACCGCCACCGTTTCCACGATCGCCCGCTCCTGAACGTCGGCGTGCAGGACATCGGCGCCTGGGTGGATTTCACCGCAGTGGCGAGCGCCGCCAGCGCCGCCGGAATGCGCGTCGCCGGTTTCACGACCCAGGCGCATTTCCTCATCGGCTGCGGCATCGAATCGTTCATGGCGAACATCGCCGAGCAGCCCGTGACCGAACGCGTGCAGCTGGCACGACAGGTCATGGTGCTGACGTTGCCCGGAGAAATGGGCGAGCGCTTCAAAGTGATCGGCCTCGCGTCGAACTACGACTACCCGCTGCGGGGTTTCGGCGTGCGCGATCTCAGTGGGGCGCTGTAGGCGCGAAGAATTTCACACAGAGTCCGTCATCCCCGTGCAGGCGGGGATCCAGCTCTGAAATCGAGCATGGATTCCCGCCTGCGCGGGAGTGACGAAAGAGGAGTGCGGCTTAACTTAGTGCTATTCATCTCTGTGCCCTCTGTGTGAAATGTCTTTATTCTTGAGGATCAGGTCAGCGTCTTCAGCCGCGCGAGCCGCTCTTCGCGCATCTTCGCGGCGATCTGCTCGCCATTCAGTCCTGCCCGTGCCGCCTCATCCAGCCTCACGCCCGCGGCGATCTCGCGCGCGCGACGCAGAAACGCCGACTGGGGGTAGTTGCGCTCTTCGAGGCCCTTGCGCCCGCGCGAGTCGGCTTCGCAGGCAAGCACGTATTGTTCGAACCGATCCGGCCGTCGAAATGCGTCGAGGTGTTCGAGCAGTTCGAGCAGCGTCGACGGGCGCAGTTCTTCGGCCTTGTGGGCCAGCAGGTGGTAGCGGCCGACGAGTACCGCGAGTTCACGGTAGCTGTTGGGAATGCGCAGGCGCGCGCACAGCGATTCGATCAGGCCGACGCTGCGCTGTTCGTGTGCGATGTGTCTGGGCCATTCACCGGGCGGTGTCGTGCCCTTGCCGAGATCATGCACGAGCGCGGCGAAGCGCACGACCGCATCGCTGCTCAGTCGCGCTGCCTGCTGCACGACCATCATGGTGTGCACGCCCGAGTCGATTTCCGGATGCCATTTTTCCGGCTGCGGTACGCCGAAGAGGGCGTCGATCTCCGGAAAAATGACTTTGAGCGCATTCACTTCGCGCAGCACTTCGAAGAACACCCACGGCGCCGGCTGTTCGAGGGCGCGCTGCGTTTCCTGCCAGACCCGCTCCGGGACGAGTGCGTCGAGTTCCCCGCGCGCTGCAATCTGGCGCATCAGTGCAAGCGTTTCCGGCGCGACCACGAATCCAAGTGGGGCGAAACGCGAGGCGAGCCGCGCAGCGCGCAGCACGCGTACGGGATCCTCCACGAACGCCGCGGAGACGTGCCGGAGTGTCCGTGCCTCCAGATCCCGTCGGCCGCCGAAGGGATCGACGAGCGCGCCCGTTTCCGGATCTCTGGCGATGGCATTGATCGTCAGGTCACGCCGTTCCAGATCTTCCTCCAGCGTCACGTCGGGCGAGAACCGGGTGTCGAAGCCGCGATATCCGGGCCCGGTCTTGCGCTCCGTTCGCGCCAGCGCGTGCTCTTCGTTCGTCTGCGGATGCAGGAATACCGGGAAGTCCTTGCCGACGGGCCTGTAGCCGGCCGCCGTCAGCTCCTCGGGGCGTGCACCTACGACGACCCAGTCGCGCTCGCGCACCGGCAAGCCGAGCAGTTCATCGC
>CAZBKC010000053.1:0-13299 GCA_964492345.1 uncultured Steroidobacter sp.
CCTGCCGGCACGCCCGAGCCGGCCGCCAATGGCGCGACGCTGGCGCAAAAGCCAACCGACACCAAGCCCGCGGCGCCCAAGTCCGAAGCCGCCAAGCCCGCGCCGAAGCGCCGGCCGCTGATGGTGGTGGAAGCCGTCAAGCTGATGGCGGCCGACACCGCCGAGGGCAAAGTCCATCTCGGCCCCCTGGGGCAATACCTCAAGCGCACCGACCCCGCGTTCTCGCCGCAGACATACGGCCACTCCGGCCTGCTCGACATGCTGCGCACCTACGACCTGTTGACCGTGCAGCAGGAGGCAGGCAACTATTGGACCGTACGCCTGGCGCCACCGACAGAAGCTGCACAGGCCACCACCAGCCCCACGGCATCGAATCCCGACTGATCCCACAGATGGCCATTAAGAAGTCCGACCTCTATTCCTCCCTCTGGGCCAGCTGCGACGAACTGAGCGGCGGCATGGATGCCAGCCAGTACACGGACTACGTCATGTTCATCAAGCACATCAGCAGCCCGTGCCGTAGCAGCGACGGGAAGACGCAATGAGCGCAGATCAAGAACAAGTGGCGCCGATCGACACTGCGCGTCAGCCAAAGATCGGCGAAATGGTCCTTGTCCGCTCCAGACGTTGGCTCGTAGAGGAAGTTGTTGAGGCCAAAGTGACCGGGCAGACACCCGTCATTCGCCTGGCGTGCGCCGACGACGATGCCCAAGGGCAAACCCTTGATGTCTTCTGGGACTACGAGATCGACCGGCAGATCTTCGAGGAGGAAGGCTGGAAGGATCTCGCGGCCAAGGGCTTTGATGCACCGCGCCAGTTCGCGGCGTTTCTGCATACGTTGCGCTGGAACTGCGTCACCGCGACGGACCCGAATTTGTTCCAGGCACCGTTCCGGGCCGGGATCAAAATCGACGCGTACCAGATGGAGCCGCTGCGCAAGGCGCTGCGCCTGCCCCGCGTCAATCTCTTCATCGCCGACGACACGGGCCTGGGCAAGACCATCGAAGCCGGCTTGATTGCGCGTGAGCTTCTGCTGCGCAAGAAGGCCAAGACCATCGTGGTTGCCACGCCGCCATCGGTGCTCGAGCAGTGGAAGGCCGAGTTGGAAGAGCGCTTCGGCCTCGTCTTCGAGATTCTCGACCGCGCCTACCTGGCCCGGATGCGTCGGGAGAGGGGCTTCGGCGTCAACCCCTGGCGCACGCACAGCAGGTTCCTGGTCTCCCACAACCTGTTGATCGACGCGGCATATGCAGACCCGATGCGCGAATGGCTCGGCCCGCTTCTGCCAGGCAGCCTGCTGATCCTTGACGAGGCGCACCACGCCGCCCCATCCAGCGGTGGCCGTTATGGCATCGAAACCAAGTTCACTCGTGCCATTCGGGACTTGAGCGCCCGCTTCGAGCATCGCCTCTTCCTGTCGGCGACACCTCACAACGGCCACTCGAACAGCTTTTCCACTTTGCTGGAGATCCTCGACCCGTACCGCTTCACCCGCGGCGTCAAGGTCAGGGGCAAGAAGGCGCTGGACGAGGTGATGGTCCGGCGGATCAAAGAAGACATCCGCGAAGTTCAGGGCGGCTTTCCGGTGCGCAAGATCGTGCGCATTGGCATCGATGGGCTTCCGCCAGACGCGCCCGAGCTGGCCTTGTCGCGGCTGTTGGACGAGTACCGTACAGCGCGGGAGGAGAGGTTGACCGCCACCAGCCGGCGTGCCAAGGCGGCGGCGGGCCTGCTCATCGTCGGCCTGCAACAGCGCCTGCTCTCGTCCATCGACGCCTTCTCTCGCAGCCTAAAGGTTCACAGAGCCACGGTCGAGCGACAGTGGCAGCGCGCCCAGGGCGGTGCTCCTGTGAAGTCAACTGCCGATGCCGCCGACTTGGGCCTCTTTGCCGTCACCCCCGACGCTGATGATGAACGCGGCGAGTGGACGCCCGAAGAACTCGAGTCCGACGAAGCGGCCCAGATCGAGGCCATCACCGCCGAGGCAGAGGGCGAAGTGTCCGGCGACGAGCGCGCGCAATTGCTTTGGCGGCACGAGCAGTCGTTGCTTGACCGGATGCAAGACATCGCCGAAGGAGCGCGGCACCTGCCAGACGCCAAGGTGCGCCGCTTGGTCGAATGGATCCGGGAGAACCTGTGCCCGGGGATGCCCATCTTGGGCCAGCGGCCCGGTGGGCCGCCACCGCGCTGGAACAACAGGCGCGTCCTCATATTCACCGAGAACCGCGAGGGCACCAAGCGCTACCTGAAGGCCATCCTCGAACAGGCAATCGAGGGTACCGATCGCGCCGATGAACGCATCGAAGTCATCGACGGCCTTACCGCCGGCGCCCGCCGCAAAGAGATTCAGCGCCGATTCAACACCGACCCCGCACGCGACCCGCTGCGCATCCTGCTGGCCACCGACGCTGCGCGCGAGGGCTTGAACTTCCAGGCTCACTGCGCCGACCTTTTCCACTTCGACCTGCCGTGGAACCCGGGCCGCATCGAGCAGCGCAACGGCCGGATCGACCGCAAGCTCCAGCCCGCAGCCGAGGTTCGCTGTCACTACTTCGTGCTGCCTCAGCGGGTTGAGGACCGTGTGCTCGAGGTACTCATCAAGAAGACCGAGACGATCAAGCGCGAACTCGGCAGCCTCTCGAAGGTCATCGACGACGACATCGAACGCCGTCTTGGTCAGGGCATCCGGCATCGTGATGCCGACCAGTTGGCTCGTGCGATCGAAGGCGCCGACCTGGACGCCGACCGCAAGCGAATCACCGAGGAAGAACTCGAGACCGCGCGCGACCGGCGTGAAGACCTGAAGCAGCAGATCGAACGTTGTCAGAGCCTGCTGGACGCCTCCCGCACCTGGGCCGCCTTTGAGGCGCCGGCGTTCAGGGATGCGCTGTCGTGCTCCCTCGCGCTGCTCGGCGCGGACCCTCTGAAGGTATCGCTTGATGCCAACGGTCGCGAGGTCTGGCAGTTCCCTCAGCTGGACCGCCGCGCGCAGACCGACCAGAGCTGGACGGCCACCCTGGATTCGCTTCGGTCCCCCCGCAAGCAAGACCAGAAACTGGCTGAGTGGCGTCGCGAGGCCCCGATCCGGCCCGTGGTCTTTGAGGATGCCGGTGTGCTCTCGGAAGATGCCGTCCACCTCCACCTCGAGCAGCGCGTCGCGCAGCGCCTGCTGGCCCGGTTCCGTTCGCAGGGCTTCATCCACCACGACCTTTCCAGAGCCTGTCTGGCGCAATCGGCCGATGCGGTGCCCCGGGTGGTGCTGCTCGGGCGCCTGTCGCTCTATGGTCGTGGCGCCGAGCGCCTGCACGAAGAACTGGTGCCGCTCGCCGCCCGATGGGTTGATCCCTCTCAACGCAAGGGGCCGCTCACAGCCTACGCGCGTGAGGCGGAGACCAAGACGTTGGAGCTTCTGGAGAAGTCCATCGCCGAATCGGCGCAGCACATGCCCAACGACGTGATCCAGTCGCGCCTTCTGACATCGGCCGCGCGCGACATCGGCGAACTGCTGCCCCAGCTCGAGCCGCGAGCCAAGGAGCTGGCTGCCTTGGCGGTAGACCGACTGCACAAGCGTGGCGAGCGAGAGGCCGCTGATCTGACCGAAACCCTTCAGCGCCAGCGCGACCGTGTGCGCCAGGCGCTCATCCGCAACGAGGGCGAGTTCCAGCAGCTCACGCTGGGCTTCGACGAGGACGACAAGCGGCAACTCGAATCCAACATGCGTTCTTGGCGCGTTCGGCTCGACCAGTTCGACCGTGAGCTCAAGCAAGAGCCCCAGCGCATCCAGGACTTCTACGAGGTGCGCGCCCAGCGAATTGAGCCTGTCGGGCTGGTGTACCTCTGGCCGGAGTCCAACTGATGGCCACGATGAAACTTGACCCCGCCATCGTCGCCCACCTTGAGTGGATCGGCTTCGTGCGCCCCACCGGGTTGGTGGTTTCGGCGCCGGCGCTCGTGCGTGCCGGCGCCGTCCTCAACCGCGCTGATGCCGAGGGCCAACGCCTGCTGCGTGAAGCATTGCAGGAGCGCACGTTCAGCGCGGCCGAAGGCCCAGCCCTCCACGCCCCCGACTTCCGCGCCTTTGCCAGTCAAGTGTTGGGCTGGAGCTTCTCTGCGAAAGGCTATGCCGGCACTGCCAACAGCCCCATCCCGCCCGAGCTTGAGCTGACGCTGACCGACTACAGCGAGACCTTGCGGCCAGACTTTGCCGTCCGCGAACTGGAACCCAGGGAAGGCGCCGTGGCCTGGCAACTGCTGGTCACGGTGCTTGATGCCGGGGAGGATTTCGACCGCATCGTCCGCGGCGGCGGAACGCTGGAGGCCTCGGCACACAGCCGCATGGAGCGCCTGCTGCGGCATACCGGCGTCAGTGCCGGGTTGCTGTTCAACGGCAGGGCTGTGCGCCTGGTCTCGGCACCGCGCGGCGAGAGCTCGGGCTGGCTCGACTTCCGCATCAACGAGATGGTGCAGACCGCCGGCCGGCCGATTTCAGCGGCGATGCGCCTGCTGCTGCGCGAGACACGCCTGCTGACCGGCCCACGCGCCCAACGCTTGAGCGCACTGCTGGAGGACAGCCGCAAGTTCCAGAACGAGGTCAGCGAACGCCTGGCCGAGCAGGTGCTGCACGCGCTGTACGAGATGCTGCGCGGCTTCCAGGCGGCACATGACGCCAGCAAGGGCGAGTTGCTGCGCGAGCCCCTGGCCAAACGCCCCGACGACATCTACCGCGCGCTGCTCACGGTGATGCTCCGGCTCGTCTTCCTGCTGTACGCCGAAGAGCGAGACATGTTGCCGGAGGAAGAGACCTTCCTGCGCAACTACTCGTTGGGCGGGCTCTATGAGCGGCTGCGCGAAGACGCGGTGCTGTACCCGGAC
This sequence comes from uncultured Steroidobacter sp., assembly GCA_964492345.1. Lineage (GTDB taxonomy): Bacteria > Pseudomonadota > Gammaproteobacteria > Steroidobacterales > Steroidobacteraceae > Steroidobacter. The sequence goes on from CAZBKC010000053.1 coordinate 4,873, forward strand.
ACGATGGACCAGCGCTATGGCGCCTGGGCGCAGTTGCTGGTGCTGTTCCGCATGGTCTTCGATGGTGCGGAGGCCGATGGGATGCACCTGCCTCGGCGCCACGGCGTCCTCTTCGACCCCGACCGTTTCCCGTTCCTGGAGGGCAGGATTCCGGGTGACCTGCCCACGGGCCACCAGCGCGCGAACCTGCCGCTGGTGCCCGATGGCACGATCTACCGCGCCTTGGAAAAGCTTCTGGTGCTCGACGGCGAGCGCATCTCCTACCGTGCCCTGGACGTGGAGCAAATTGGTTCGGTCTACGAAACCATGATGGGTTTCAGGCTCGAGACTGCCACAGGCACCTCGATTGCCATCAAGGCGCAGAAGCGTCAAGGCGCGCCGACCACCATCAGCCTGGAATCCCTGCTCGAACAGCCGGCAGGCAAGCGCGAGAAATGGATTCAGGATCACGCCGATCGCAAGCTGGGCACGAAGGTCGTGCAGGCTGTGAAGGCGGCGATTCGGACCGAAGATCTCCATGCCGCGCTGCTGCCCGTGATCGACTTCGCAGCCACCCCTGACCTCGTCGCCCGCGGCGCCATGGTGCTACAGCCCAGCGACGAACGTCGCCGCTCTGGATCGCACTACACGCCCCGCACATTGACTGAGCCCATCGTTCGAACCACGTTGCGCCCCATCCTGGAACGTCTGCGTGGCGCCATTGGGAAAGCACCGCTGCCCGAGGAGATCCTGGACCTCAAAGTCTGCGATCCGGCTATGGGCTCAGGGGCCTTTCTGGTCGAGGCATGTCGACAGTTGGCAGAAGCGCTGATGGAAGCCTGGGCCATCCACGGGGGGCGGCCGGCCATTCCCGCTGACGAAGATGAGATCGTGTTCGCACGACGGCTGGTGGCCCAGCGCTGCCTGTACGGTGTGGACCGCAATCCGGTAGCGGTTGACCTCGCCAAGGTCTCGCTGTGGTTGGTCACGCTGGCCAAGGATCACGCGCTGACGTTCTTGGACCACGCGCTGCGCCACGGAGATTCGCTGGTCGGGCTGTCGAGAATGCAGATCGAGAATTTCCACTGGGACACGAGCATCACCTACGACAGCCCGTTCCGTGCCAGGCTTCGCGAGGAGGTCACACACGTCTCCCATTTACGGCGACAAATCCGCGAGGCGGATGAGAGCGTCTCAGATGACAAGCGGCGTGAGCTTTGGGACCAGGCGCAGGCCGAATTGGACAAGGTGCGGCTATTCGGCGACCTAGCGATCGCGGCGTTCTTCGATGCCGAGAAGCCGAAAGAACGGGAGCGCAAGCGTATTGAGCACATCAATGCGATCGTGCGTGGCGAGACCGAGCAGTTCCGCAGCGTGCTCGAGGTGCGGCGTCATGCGGACCCGCCGCTGGCGCCATTCCATTGGGAGATTGAGTTTCCGGAGGTGTTCGAGCGTGCGCGGCCGGGATTCGATGCTTTTGTGGGAAATCCACCGTTTCTCGGCGGCACGCGAATCTCAGAAGTCGGCGGTATGGCGTACTTTCAGTGGCTGGTGGCTGCCTATCCGCCGTGTGAGCACCTCTGTGACTTGGTCGCCTACTTCTTCCGTCGCGCATTCGATCTACTTAGAAGTCGAGGGAGTCTTGGGCTCATCGCAACAAACACGATTGCCCAAGGCGACACACGAGAAGGTGGCCTCCTCACAATATTGAAGTGGGGCGGCCGGATTTTCTCGGCCACACGTCGCTACAAGTGGCCTGGTCAGGCTGCCGTCGTAGTGAGCGTAGTCCACATTTCCAAGTCGGCCGACGTCAGCCCAGTCGTGCTCGATGGACTAGTGGTCGAGCGCATCAACGCCTACCTATTCCAAGGGTCACACGATGGAAGCCCCGCTAGACTTTCCCAGAACCCCTACTTCTCGGCTGGCAGCAAGATTTATGGGCAGGGATTCCTCTTTGATGACAACGACCCTAAGTGCACGCCGACTCGCGAACGGGACCAACTGCTCAGCGTACACCCGGACTGGGTTGATCGATTGCCGCCCTACATTGGCGGGGAGGAGGTCAACTCGGACCCGCGGCACCGCCCGCATCGATTCGTCATCTTTCTATCGGATGTGGCCGACGAGTGGGGTCTCGATGAATGGCCAGACCTTAGAAAAATCGTCGAAGAAAAGGTCAAACCCGAACGGCTGCTGCTCGGATCGAACCCCAACAATGTGCCGCTTAAGCGCCGGTGGTGGGCCTACCAAGCTCACCGCCCTGAACTCTACGGCACCATCGCCGGATTGGAGAGAGTTCTGGTGATATCGAGCGTTGGTCAACACGCGACCTTCGCTTTCGTGCCCAGTCGCATGGTCTTCTCACACGCGCTCATAGTCTTCCCTCTCTGTACCTACTCTGCCTTCTGCGCTCTCCAGTCCCGTCCTCACGAGATCTGGGCGCGCTTCTTCGGGTCCTCGATGAAGGATGACCTTCGCTACACCCCTTCCGACTGCTTCGAGACCTTCCCTCTCCCCGAGAACTGGGAGTTCCACCCGGCGCTTGAAGCTGCTGGCCAGTCTTGCTATGAGGTTCGCGCCGCGCTGATGGTGCGCAACGACCAGGGCCTGACCAAGACCTACAACCGCTTCCACGACCCGGAAGAGCGCGCCCCTGAGATCCAGAATCTACGCGCACTGCACGCCGCGATGGACCGTGCGGTGCTCGACGCCTATGGCTGGAACGACATCCCAACCCACTGCGAGTTCCTGCTCGACTACGAGATCGACGACGAGGAGTGGGGCGACAAGAAGAAGCCGTACCGCTACCGCTGGCCCGACGATGTGCGCGACGAGGTGCTCGCGCGGTTGCTCGAACTGAACGCGGAGCGCGCTCGCGCCGAAGCTCTGGCCGGGGCGGCAAGCGGCACAAAACGGGCAGGCAAGCGAACGGCCAAGCCAGCCGCGGCATACCCTGACCTGAAGGATCTGTTCTCATGACCAGTTCGCTAGACGTTCGCAACCGTCTGGTCGAGGCTCTCCGGCTCGACCTCGTGGGTCCGGGCATAGGCCATCTCCTCGCTGACGAACGCTTGCCGGGTTGGGTTCGTCCATCAAACTGGTACTTGACCGGCTTCATCATCCCCTCGGGCACCCCACCCGACAAGCGCGGCGACGCCGACGAAGATGACGATGGTGGCGAAGTGCCACCGCCGGGAGGTCTTCCCGAGGAGTCCAACGAAGACCGCAAGGCGGCCAAGAAGGCCTTCTTCCCTTCCTCGCTGGGCCTGAGCTTCTTGATCGCTCAGGGTGTCCAGTCGCTCAGCGTGACAGTTCGATGGGGCGACTACACCCACGAGGACTTCGTCGACCCCGAGGGCAAGCTGATCAAGGTCTGGCAACGTCACCCGCAGGAGGCCATCCTGCCCGTGCCGCTCACAGGCCATCCCGACGTGCAAGTGATCGATGTGCTTGACTCTCGGGGGCTGCAACTGCATGCGGTTGAACGCGAGATCCCCGGCGAGGGTCTGCGGGAGCAAATCCCGGCAGGAACGCGGTCGGTCTCGGTGTTCCTGGTCAACCACCGGGCGCCGATACCCCCCGGCGATGGCGAGCCCGATCTGGCCTACGCGTTCCAGGCAGAGCTCGAGGTGGCCTGCGATCGCCCCCTTGTGCCGCGGCCGGATCTCCGCGGTGGCAGCGCCGATGAGATGGACGACAGGATCGCCGACCTGCACTACGCCGACACGCCTGAGTACGCCTCAGGCCACGGTGTATCGGCCGAATGGGAACTGGTCGATGGCTGCTGCCACTCAATCCGCAGCACCTGGATGCCATCGGCCCAGGTGGAGAAGACGGTCACCGTCGACGTGCCCGACGTTGAGCTGGACATGGTCGTGCTGGGGGCACTGCCGGATGGGGCTGCTGCTGACGCCAGTCTTCGCCCCTTGGTCGGGCACTATCGAGTGTGGATCTCCGCTCGCGCCAAGGAGGTCGCCGCGCTCGAAGGCACCCGCCGCAAGACGGCGGAACAACTCGTCCACTTCGCTGACTTCGCAGCGCGCCGGATCGAGAAGGGTGTGTCGCTGCTGTCGACAGACCCGCAAGCGCTTGACGCCTTCAAGGTGGCGAACCGTGCGGTCAGCCGAGCTTTGCGCGTGCGATTGAAAATCGATTCGCCCAAGTGGCGGGCGTTCCAGTTGGCGTTTCTTCTGCTGAACCTGCCTGGCCTGGCGGACCCCGGCGACCCTGACCGAGAGACCGTCGACCTGCTGTTCTTCCCGACGGGCGGCGGCAAGACCGAGGCCTATCTGGGGCTTGCAGCCTTTGCCATGGTGCTCAGGCGGCGCCACTACCCGGGTGACAAGGGGCTGGCCGGGGCTGGAGTGAGCGTCATCATGCGCTACACGCTGCGGCTACTTACGCTGGACCAGTTGGGGCGCGCCGCCGGTCTTGTTTGCGCGCTGGAGCTCGAGCGCGAGAACGACCCCGACAAGTACGGCCCGTGGCCCTTCGAGATCGGGCTCTGGGTGGGCAAGGCGGCCACGCCGAACATCATGGGGCGCAGGGGCGACGGGCGCGACGACACGGCACGCAGCAAGGTCAACCGCTTCAAGGGCAACCCGAGGGGCAACCCCTCGCCAATCCCGCTGGAGAACTGCCCCTGGTGTGGAGCCCGCTTCCAACCTGACTCGTTCAACCTGCTCCCCAATGCAGACGCCCCTTCTGAGCTTCGGGTGTCGTGCGCGAACTTTGAGTGCGACTTCTCGGGGAGCAAGCGGTCGCTGCCGATCCTGGCCGTGGACGAGATGATCTACCGGCGCCTGCCGGCTTTCCTGATCGCCACAGTGGACAAGTTCGCCTCGCTGCCTTGGGTGGGTCCGTCGGGCGCAATCCTGGGCGGTTCAGATCGGTTCTCCGAAGCAGGCTTCTTCAGCGCAGCCGAGGCCGGCAAGGGAAAGCGCCTGGCAGCGCCGCTGCCGCCGCCCGACCTCGTGATCCAGGACGAACTGCACTTGATCTCGGGGCCGCTGGGCACGATGGCGGGCTTGTACGAGGCGGCGATCGAGGCGCTGTGCATTCGTCGCACACCCGACGGGAAGGTCATCAGGCCCAAGATCGTCGCATCGACCGCGACGGTGAGGCGGGCTCAAGACCAGATCCAGGCCCTCTTCGGGCGAGCCCTTACCCAGGTCTTCCCGCCCCCGGGGCCAGACAGGCACGATTCGTTCTTTGCCCGCATCGCGCCGGCCTCGGAAGTGGCAGCTCGGCTGTACCTGGGCATCGCCGCTCAGGGGCGCAACCCCAAGGTGATGATGCGTCGGGTGTGGGTGCCGTTGATGAGTGCCGCCGAACGCCTGTATCGCGACGCCGGGGGGCACATGAACGCCCAGAATCCCGTCGACCCGTACATGACGGTGCTGGGCTACTTCAACAGCCTGCGCGAGCTCGGCGGCGCCCGTCGGATTCTTGAGGAAGAAGTACAGAGCACGATCAAGGGCTACGGCGGGCGTTTGCGGATCGGCGAGAAGCGGGGGCCCTTCCAGGACCGGACGAACTTCTCGGAGGTAGTTGAACTGACCTCGCGCGTTTCCACCGACAAGGTGGCCGACGCGCGCCGGCGCCTCGAGTGCGGCTTCCAGGAATCGAACCGTGTGGACTGCGCGATCGCCACCAACATGATCTCGGTTGGCCTGGACATCCCGCGTCTCGGAACCATGATGGTGCTCGGCCAGCCGAAGACGCACTCGGAGTACATCCAGGCAACCAGCCGCGTCGGCCGCGACGACAAGAAGCCAGGGCTGGTGATCACACTGCTCAACATTCACAAGCCGCGCGACCGCTCGCATTACGAACGGTTCCGCCACTACCACGAGACCTTCTACCGATCGGTGGAGGTGGCCAGCGTCACGCCCTTCTCGGCGCGCGCGCTCGATAAGGGCTTTGCTGGGGCGTTGGTGTCACTGGCCCGGCACGTTGAGCCGTCGCTCACGGCACCGCAGGGCGTCGAAGGCATCGCAGCGGTTAGAGCCGCTCTGGAGCGTAAGCTGCTCGACGCGTTTCTCGAGCGCGTGCGCGCCCAGCCGATCCACGACGCCGCAGAGTTGCAGGAGCGCGAGCGTAGCGTTCAGAACCGGGTCGTCGACTTGCTGGACACGTGGCAGAAGATCATCGACGAATTCAAGTCCGTGGGTGCTGCTGTTCAATTTCAGAAGTGGGAGCTGAAGCAGCCCAAGCCCCTGTTGATGGAGATGCTCGATGACAAGCCGCACTCGGAGCACCACGAGAAGTTCAGAACCAACCGGTCGCTTCGGGACGTTGAACCCGACGTGAACCTGTTCCTGCTGGACCTTAGCGGCACGCCAGTGGAGGACCAGCCATGAGCAAGCGCGGTCACGGTCAGATTCGGCGCGGCCAATTGATCACGACGTATGGTCCCGGTGCGCTGATCGATCTGCCGAAGCACTCGGCCATCGTCGGTGGCTTGGAGACTTGGCCACAGGTTTCCAAGCTCGAGCAGATCCTTGAGCCTCGGCTGACACGGAAACTTCAGGTTATGACCGGGGTGGTCGCGCCAAATCTATATGCGCCGCCGGCGGAAGATTCCTCCCCTGGTGCAAAGCCGATAGGGATCGGCGCCTACCGGTTTCCAGAATGGTTCGTTGTCCAGGAGAACAGCAAGGCTGAGGGGCTGGGGCGTTCAAGACGGCTTGTGCACCGGAGGCAGTTGGATGATCGGGGCCGCTTTGAAGGCCTGCATGTGGTTGCCACCCGGTTTGTCCGGGCCTGCCCGCTGGGGCATGTCGACGACATCGAGTGGCACCGATTCGTTCATGGGGACCACGAACCTTGCCGGCGGCAACTGTGGCTGGACGAGCGCGGCACCAGCGGTGACTTGTCTGACCTGACGATTCGCTGCGAGTGCAAGAAGAGCCGGCCGATGTCTGATGCAGTGAAGATTGAAGAGAAGCCGCTCGGGAGTTGTTCCGGGGAGCGGCCTTGGCTTGGGCGTCACGCGCGCGAAGCATGCACTCAACCCGGAAGGCTCTTGATCCGGACCGCGTCGAACGCGTACTTCGCACAAGCGCTCAGCGTCTTGTCACTTCCAGACCGTGGCAGCGCTGTCGAGACCGCAGTGGCCGATGTCTGGGATGAACTCCAGTACGTCGACGCTCCGGCAGACCTTGCCTACGCAAAGAAGAAGCCCAGAGTGCTGGACAGGCTGTCGGCCTTCCAGGACGAGGAAGTCATGAAGGTCATCGCCGCCATGAAGAGTGGCAAGACCGATGAGAAGCCAGTCAAGCAGGTGGAGCTGGACGCCATCCTTGCAGCGCCCGAGGGGTTCGGCGACGACATGCCTGTTGACCGCGACTTTCACGCGCGGCGGCTGCCAGAAAAGGTGTGGCGCAAGACCAAGTTGAGCGATCCCATCGAGGCGGTCTATCAGTTGCACCGCCTGCGCGAGGTGATGGCGCTAGTCGGTTTCACTCGATTTGAGGCAGAGACGCCTGACATCAACGGCGAGTACGACACCGACGTCAAGCGCGCCGACATCGCGCAGGAGCCAAGGTGGTTCCCGGCGGTTGAAAACCGTGGCGAGGGGCTGTTTCTGAGGCTCCGCGCGGACGCGATTTCACATTGGCTGGCCCGCCCGGCAGCCAAGGCGCGAGTCGATGCCTTGGCGGCAGGGCACGAGCACTGGTCTAAGGATCGCAAGGTGAAGCGGCCCTTCCCGGGTGGGCCGTACATCCTGCTGCACACGTTGTCGCACCTGCTGCTGCAGTCGCTCGCGATGCGCTGCGGTTATCCGGCCAGTTCGATTCGCGAACGCATTTACTCCGATCCAGCGGGAGGGCGATTCGGTCTGCTTCTCTACACCGGAAGCCCAGATGCCGATGGCACGCTGGGGGGGCTGGTTCAGGAAGCGCGGCACCTGGAGGACCATCTCGCGCATGCGCTGAGGCTCGGAGCCCTGTGCTCCAACGATCCGATCTGCGCCCACCATAGCCCTGGCAAAAGCATCGAAGAACGATGGCTGCACGGTGCCGCATGCCATGGTTGTGCGTTGATCGCAGAAACGTCATGCGAGATGCGCAACGATTACCTTGATCGCGGCCTGGTTGTGCCAATCCTCGGCGAGCCTCATGCGGCGCTTTTCGGGGCGGTGCCTTGACCGCCGCGCTGTTCGAGCTGGCGCCGTTTCAGCGGCAACGCTTGTCCAAAGCATTGGAGTCGGGATTGATTCGATCGCCCGTGTCAGCGCCAATGCTGGACGGCGTGCTTGGCGGCCTTGAAGATGTTGATTCCGTGCGACTCGCGCTTCAGGAACTCGAGCACCTGGGGATCGTTGGCAACGGAGCGGCCGCGTGGATCCGCATGTCTGATGCGATCGAACAGCGAGCTGCGAAGCCCGACCTCGTGTGGTCCGGACCGGAGGTGCCGGGGGTTCACGCGCGCGACACCCGGCAG
>CAZBKC010000054.1:0-12912 GCA_964492345.1 uncultured Steroidobacter sp.
GATCATCAGTTTGCCCATCGTGTAATTGAGATAGGCGGGATCGTACGTGCCGCGTGCTGCCTGCTGACGCGCGTTGCCGGCATCCTGATAGGCATTGTCACGGAACATCTGCTCGCACTCCGGCACTTTCATGCCCTGTGTGTGCAGGCCGATGGCGCACACGTAACGAATGTTCCTGAGCAACGCGTTGAGAAGCTGGCCGATGTGGCGTTCGGGATTGTCCTGCGCGAGCCCCTGCTCGACCATCATTTCTTCGGTGTAGTGCGCCCAGCCTTCGGCGAAGGCATAGCCGACCATCAACTGACCGAAGCGCCACGACGCACGATTCGAATGCAGGAACTGCAGGAAGTGACCCGGCCACACTTCATGCACTGAAGTGAACAGCAGACTGGCTTCGCCAGGAATGTAGGCGAGCTGTTCGGCCTTGCTCCACGTGGGGTCCGGCGGTGCGATGTAGTAGACCGACGGCATGTTCTTTTCGTATGGCCCGGGAATGTTGATGTACGCGGAGTTCTGCGCGTTGTAAGGCGGCGAGGCGGCGACTTTCGCTTCCTCGGTTCCCGGAATCGAGACGATGTCGTGATCGACGAGGTACTGCCGCAACCCGGTCAATTGCGCGCGCGCGGCGACGACGGGACCGCCTTCCGGTTTGTTCGCCGCCTGCTTCGCGACGCACTGCACGATTGTTCCCTTCGGCAGGTAGAGTCTGCAGGCTTCTGCCAGCGCCGCGAGGTTGCGCTCGAGATCGGCACGACCGATCGCATCCAGCCGGTCGAGCGGCGTCGTGACGCCCTCGGTCATCTTCACCATCGCTGCGAAGCGTTCGGCTCCCAGCGCGTAGTCGTCCGTCGCCTGGGCGCGCTGCGCTTCGACCCACTGGCTCATGTCCGTCATCGCCTGTGCCGCCGGCTCGATGGCAGCCCTGAGTTCCGCCTGCAGCGCCTCGTCCTTTACATCGGCGAACGCCTGCGGCACATCGTTGCGATAGAAATCGCCGAAGCCCTTGAATCCCCGCCAGCCGTACTCGACGAACGTTCGCGGCATCGGCGTCTGCAGGTTGGCGCGAATCTGCGCGAGTGCGGTCGGAACGGCCTTCGCGTATTTGACGAACGCGCGCAGACGTTCGTCGGCCGGCGCGTAGGGAACGGTGATGTACGTGGCCGGATCGAGTCCATGGCTGAAGTAGTAGGAGACATCGGTGAAGGGCTGGCGCGCATCGCGCAGCCAGAAGATTTCCCGGTCGAGCACTGCAATGACGTAGTCGCGCTGAAAGCGCTGTTCCGCCGGGAGGGCCGCATCGCCGAATCCGGCCGCTTCCTCCCGCATCGTTTTGAGCGCATCGAGTTCCTTGCGCAACCCTGCCGCGCTCCAGTCGGGCAACTGTCCGTCGAACTCGTGACGGCCCGAAGACACCGCGAACGGCGGGCTGAGGACGAACGATTGTTCGATCACGCGATCGACGAAACTCGACCAGGCCGCCTGTCCCGCCGCTTTGGCGGCCCCGGCATTGTCTGCAGCGGGGGGCGACCGATCGCAGGCCGCCAGCACCAGCAGCGCGAACGCTGCGGCAGTCGTCGAAAACAGGCAGCGGTGGATCACGATGCGGCTCCGGTTGCAGACGGATGAGCCGCATCATACTCACGCAGGGCTGTGGCGGCAGCCGCGCCGGCTCGTGTCGGTGATTGGCCCCCTCGCTTTGACGAGGGGGCCAATCCGCCCCTGACTTCAGAAGTCCAGACGCAGCGCCAGACCGTAGGTGCGAGGCATGTTGGTCAGATATCCGACACGCGCGCTGCGGCCACGCTCCCGGTCGAGTGCCAGGTAGGCGCGTTCATCCCACAGATTGTTGACGAACGCCGCCAGTTCCCACTGATCCTTGCGCACGCCGAACCGGAGATTGCCCAGGTCATAGGACTTGAGCTCGTTGGCGAACGTAATCGTGTTCACGTTCGGAGCACCGTAAGGAATCAACCGGGCCGACCCGGGAAAACCTGTCTGGCTCGTGATCACGCCGAAGTTGTCGGTGTTGTCGGCGAACTGTGAGAACGAGGAACCCACGTACTGCAGCGTCAGGTTGGCGAAACCGCGAAGGTCGTTGCTGAAATCAACGGAGTACCCCAGGCTTGCGACGGCCTGGAACTCCGGCGCTGTCGGCAACTGCTTGCCTTCCTCCAGCCCGCCGACCACAACGGTCTGGCCGCCACTGGTGGATGAGACGGTCGACTTCAGCTCCGCGTTCACCCAGGTTGCGGCGATGCCGAAGTCCCAGTTGTCGGAAGGCCGCGCAAACAGCTCTGCCTCGACGCCGACGCTGCGCGCCTTCGGCACGTTGAACACGATGCGGGATGAGCACGTGCCCGCGTCCGTCGTCGCCTGCAGATCCTCGATGTCGCTGTAGAACGCCGCGACGTTGAACGTCACCCGGCGATCGGCGAACTGCATCTTCGCACCCAGCTCGTAGTTCCACACCGTCTCGTCGTCGAACGTCTGCTGGTTGCCGAAGATCAGCACGTCCTCCGGCGAACACAACGGCACGTTGATCGGATCGTTGATGCCGCCGAGCCGGAAGCCGCGCGAGACCTGCGCCGTGAGCTGCACGTCATCGCTCGGATTGAAAGCGAGAATGGCGCGCGGCGAGAATCCATCCGAACTCGTCGAGCCGGGCAGATCCTCCGTCACGTCCGCGAATGCGCCGCCGAAATTGAGGATGCGATCCTCGTCGAAATCGTAGTAGCGCACGCCGCCCGTCAATGCCCACTGTTCACTGAAGTGCCAGGTGGCCTCGCCGAACAGCGCCAACTGCTTGAACGAATAATCGAGACCGGAGAAGAATGGCGAATCCGTCACAGCATTCAACGCAGCATTGTCGATACCCGTGGCAGCGTCCCAGCCCGGCGTCGGCAGGTACTGCGAGTAGACGCGGTCGACATCCTGATAGAACGCGCCGACCAGCCACTCGAGCGGGCCGTCAGCGATGGAAGCAAGCCGCAGTTCCTGGCTGAACGCCTTGAGATCGGTCGTGTCCACCAGCGCCGAGTTGAGCCTGACGATGTCCGGAAAGCCGATGTCGAAACTCACGCTGCCCGTCAGCGTTGTCGCATCCCGCGTGACGAGGACTTCGCGATCGGTATAGGAACTGACCGAAGTCAGCGCGACGTTGCCGAACTCGAACTCCATCCTGAGGTCCGCCAGCATGAAGTCGTCTTCGAGCCCCTCTTCGAGCTGGATGAACTGCTGACGATCGCCGATGTTCACCTGTGGCTGAGTGGTGGTGTACGGATTCGCCAGGATGTTGAAGTCGTCGATGCGCGGAAAGCCATCCGTATCGAGCTTCTGGTACACGATTCGCGGCGTGATGGTAATGCTGTCGTTGGGCTGGATCGTCAGCGCGATGCGTCCGCCGGTCTTGCTGCCCGTGTCGACATCTTCGTCCACGACTGCGTCGTTCAGCCCCTTTACATCGATGAACCCCGGCAGCTCATTGTAGTAGCCGACGATACGCAGCGCGGCGATCTCTCCCAGAGGCAGATTGATCGCACCCTTCACCGAGCCGCCGAAGCTGGTGTCCGATCCATCCAGCGCCGACACTTCCACAGAGCCACCGAACTCTCCCAGCTGCGGCTGCGCCGTGATGTATCGCAACGTGCCGGACAGCGAGCCAGCGCCGAAGAGCGTGCCCTGTGGTCCGCGCAGGACTTCGAAGCGTGAGAGATCGAAGAAATCGAGATCGGGCGTGAACAGCGCGATCGAGATAGGCGATTCGTCGAGGTAGATGCCGACCTGTTCTTTCACGCCCGGCTGATCGCGAATGACCTGTCCGGCGCTGATGCCGCGGATCGCCACCTGGCTCTGTCCAGGACCCAGATCGGCGATGGCAAGACTGGCGAAGTTGCGCGCGAGATCTACGACGTTGGTCGCACCTGAAGCGCGAATCTGCTGTTCGCTGGCTGCTGCCACGGAGAACGGTACATCCTGCAGCGCTGTCTCGCGCTTCTGCGCGGTGACGATGATCTCGTCGATGATGTTGCCTTCCTGAGCGCTGACGGCGAACGGAATTACCGGCGCCAGCATTGCCACAATCAAGCCACGTTGCCTATTCATGCAGTCAATCCCCTTGTGTTGCAGGAATAATACACAGCGACACCAGCATTGCGCGCTGCCCCTTGCTCATCCGATGGCTCAAGAGAAATCTGTTCATTGAGTGAATCTCCCCATGAAAGACGGCAGACCCTACCACCGAAACCCTGATCGACCAGTAGGGTAATACGCTATGTCACATGGTATGGCAACGCATCCGCGACTAATTGTTGCGCGAATGAGACGAGTTGCCCGTAGAACTCAGAACAGCGAAGCAAGCAAGGAGCGGTAAGCACCGGGGGTGAGGATCGCCACGAACAGCAACCCCGCCACCGCGCCGCCCAGATGCGCATCGTGATTGATGCGCCCGTGCGGATGCCTGGCGGCGTAGTACGTGTAAGCGAGGTAGCCGACGGCGAACAGCGGTGCCGGAATCGGCACCGGGATGGGAATGATGAACAGCGACCGGTCGGGGAAATAGATGATCGCTGCGAACAGGACCGCCGATATCGCCCCGGATGCGCCGAGAGACTGATACTCCGGATTCTTGCGGTGACTGATCCAGGTGCCGGCATGGCTCACCAGCAAGCCGAAGGCATAGAGCACGACGAACCAGAACGTGCCGATGTACCGCTCCAGCGGAAGGGCGAAGAAATAGAACGTCATCATGTTGAAGATGAGGTGCATGAGGTCGGCATGCGTCAGCGCACTCGTCACGACGGTCGCGTACTGCCGGCGACGGAAAAACCAGTACGGCCGGAACAGCGACCAGTCGAGCAATCGCGGCGACTGGTACAGCGCGAGCAGGCTGATCGCGATCGTGACAAGAAAGATGAGGGTTGCTGCGGGACTGCCGATGAAACTCATGGAGCGCAATACTTCCGGAAGCGAGTCGGGCGCCGAAGGATAGCTTCGATCCGGTCTTCCGTAACGACAAGACTGTCCGGGCGAAATGTCCAAGACCTTCCGCCCGACAAGGATTGCGGCAGACACGCTGCGTGCCGCGCATTGCTCGGTCGACCTGCTCGACCTGAGTGTGCTGACGTCGGATTACACTCGCGTGATCCAGCCGGATGAGAAATTGCAGGATCCCCGGCCGAAGTGAGGTGCGTCAGTCCGTTTTCCGGCGGCCGCGGATACTGCGCCGTTCGCTGCTCTTGTAGAACCGCGTCGCCGCACCGAAATCGTTGAGGCGACGCGATTCGGCACGTCGGTCCTTGAACTTCAGATACCGGCAGCGGCACGCCTGCGCCATCGTGCACCCCTGCAACGGCAGCGCGGGCGCTTCCCGTGCAAGAAAACGGTGCTCGCTGAACTTCTTCGCCATGTCGCAGCAATCGAGACCACGGTAGATGGCGATCGCCTGAAATGGCGAATGCGACTTCGCTGCGGGAGGCGGTGGCGGTTCGCCTTTGTTGAGACGCGACAGCATCGTGGACAACAGTGACGGGCGCTGCTTGCGCATTGCGCAGACCTTCGGCGTTATGGCTTCACAGCGCTTATAGCAGCGCCGCAAAGCCCATCGCAAATGGGCTAACGGGCGATACAGGCTTTCCTCTTGCTGTGGGTCCGCCTTCAGCCCAATGGCACTGACTCAAGCCCCTGTTAAGGACAATGGCACTTACTTAACGGGTTGACGGTTGACAGTTGGCGGTTGACGGCCAGAAAAATGCCTTCCTTATCCGACCGTCAACCGTCAACGGACAACTGTCAACCCGCTTAACTAAGCGCCATTGCTGTTAAGGACTCTCTGCCTGTGGGGCCGGCTTTAGCCGGCCCCGGAATGTCAGGCTAAAGCCTGACCCACAAGAAGAGTCTCATCTGCATTCCTCAGCCTGACTGCTCCGAGGAAAGCCAGCCGGCGAGCAAGTATCGCTAGCCCGCCGACCGCCGCACCCAGCCGCGCGCGGGATCGGTCTCGCGCGGCTTGTCTGGAAAGAAGCTGTCGTGCGTCGGGGCCGCAGCCACCTGGGCCGCGATGTTCTGCCGCATGGCCGCCATCACCTTCTTCACTTCGTCCCAGTCGCTCGCATCCACGAGCGGATCGTAGGACTGCGGTACCAGTCCCATGCCGTGCATGACGAAGAACCAGCTCAGTTCGACGAACACCTCGTGGCGACGCTGGAAGATGCGGCCCGTGCGCTTGTACACCTCGATGCGCTCGGCGAGATCTTCGGGCAGGTCGATGCGCTGACAGCGACGCCAGTACTCGGTGTCATCGCGCTGCGTCGTGCAGTAGTGCAGGATAATGAAATCGCGTACGCGCTCGTACTCGTCGATGACCGTCTTGTTGTAATGCGCGATGTTGACCGGATCGAAAGTCGCATCCGGGAAATGATCGAGCAGCGCATACACGCCGCTGCAGGCCAGATGGATGCTCGTGGACTCGAGCGGTTCGATGAAACCGGAAGCCAGCCCGAGCGCCACGACATTCCTGTTCCAGAACTGCTTGCGCCGGCCCGTCACGTACTTGATGAAGCGCGGCTCGGTGATCGGTTCTGCATTGCCGGGTTGCGACAACAGGTCCTGCAGCGCCTGCTCGTCCGACACATGCTCGCTCGAATAGACATAGCCGGTACCCACGCGATGCTGCAATGGAATTTTCCACTGCCAGCCCGCCGGACGCGCCGTCGCTGTCGTGTAGGGGCCGCGCGGAATCTGATTCTGCACCTGCATGGCGACGGCACGATTGTTCGGCAGCAGCGGCGTCCAGTCGACGTAGCCGGTCCTGAGCGATTGCTCGATGAGCAGGCCGCGGAAGCCCGTGCAGTCGATGAACAGGTCCGCCTCAAGCCGGTCGCCTTCCTTGAAGACGACGGCATCGACGAATCCGTCTTCGCGCTGGGTAACGCCCGCGACGTTTCGTTCGAGCCGGACCACACCGCGATGTTCCGAGTAGGCGCGCAGATAGCGCGCCACGAGACCCGCATCGAAGTGCAATGCGTAACGCAGGTTCTGCGCAATCCCGGGCTTGTTGTCGGGGAAGATGAACCTGTTCTGCTCAGCCATCGCAATCTCGAGATTGAAATGACCGGGATCGACTTCGAGCCCCTGTGCCTGCGCCTTGTGCCAGAAGTGATAGAACGGCGCGCGGTCGATGAACACGCCGAACGGGCCGAACGGATGCCAGTAACGATGACCGACGTGATGCCAGTCGATGAAGCGGATCGCCAGCTTGATCGTCGACTGCACCTGGTCCATGAAATCGGTCTGGTCGATGTTCAGGAACCTGATGAAGTCGATGATGCCCGGGATGGTGGCCTCACCGACGCCGATCGTGGGTATGTCGGGCGACTCGATCAGATGGATCGAGCAGGTGCGGCCCAGCTTGCGCGCGAGCGCACTCGCGGCGACCCAGCCCGCGGTCCCTCCACCAACGACAGCAATACGTCTGATGCGATTGTCGGATGTCATGGCTCCCTCAGGCTGTCCGCCGAGCGTCTCACAGGCGCTCAGCACAGGCAAAAGGGGCGGCCGGCGCGCGCCGACCGCCCTCCAACGCTCTCAGGCAATGCCGCGTCAGAACCTGCCGCGTACGCCGACCAGGATGCGGCGTGAGCCGGAGTCGAAGGCGAACGGCAGATTCTCGAACTGCAGATACTGGCTCGCATCCTCTTCGGTGATGTTGATCGCTTCCAGTGTCACGCCCAGATAGTCGTTGAACTGGTATGCGATCTGCGCATCGAGCTGGCCGTAATCGCGATTCCAGACGCCGAGCGTGCGCGTGATGCTCGTGGCATTGCCCGCGCCGTCGAAAGTCGCATCCGGGAAGCCGAAGTTGCGCGCGAAAGACTCGTCACGCCAACCATAAGAAAGACGCGCCTCGAGCCCGTAGTTCTGGTAGTAGATCTGGGCGTTGATCGCATGCTCCGGTACGCCAGGAATCGGCAGATTGGTGTCGTAATCGTTGGAGGTCGGCGACTCCGAATCCGAGTATGTGTAGTTGAAGGTGAAACCGAAACCCATTCCAAATGCGTACTGCGTCGACAGCTCGATGCCCTTGATCGAGCCGCCCTCGCCATTGATCGGCACGTCTACCGGGCCTGCGCGACCGCCCGCCTGATCCATCACGAAAATGGATTGCGTGACAACAGTGACGAATGAATCCACTTCCTTCCAGAACGGCGTGACCGCGATCAGACCCTGGCCTCCGAAGTAGTACTCGTAGCTCAGATCGAACTGTGTCGCACGGTATGGATCGAGTTCGGGATTGCCGGAACTGCCGTTGGTGAAGCGGAACAGATTGAACGTCGGGCTGCCCGTATCAGAGTCGCGCGTGAAATTCGTCTCGAAGCCACGTCCGAGCTGGAACAGGTCCTGACGAGCCACGACACGCGCCGCCGACGCACGAACCTTGCTGTCTTCCGTTACGTCGAGCACGACGTTGGCGCTCGGCAGGATGTCGGTGTAGCTGCGTTCGATGCTGCGTGTTTCGAAATCCTTCAGTACGCCATTCCAGCTGTCCGTGCCCCAGTAGGTGGGATTCGGATTGGATGCCGCGTTCTGATCGACGGTCAGCTCGGTTCGCAGGATGCGCGCACCGACGTTGATGTGATAGCGATCCTCAGAGGTGCCCACATCAGCCATCAGATAGCCCGCCGTCGTCCTTTCCTCGACGCGGAATGTCTCCAGCGGCGACGGAAAGAACGAGAAAGGCGTGTCGGGATACAGCGCCTGGATCCAGGCAAGCGCATTGCCCATCTGCGAGCGATTCTGGACCAGCACGCTGCTCGTACCCGCATTGCCGGAACTCCAGAAACCGTTGATCGTCTCGACGCGGCCCGGCGTACCAGTGAATGTCTGATACGGCGTGATGAGCGCCGGCGAATCGTTGAAACGCTCGCACGGGGCATAGACGAAGTTTGCGCCCGCGGTGGCGGGAATTTCGCAGGACTTGTAGCCGATGGCACCGTCCTGGAAGTAGCCCCACGGCGTCCAGTTCTCGCCGAACTGCGAACCGTCGAGTTCGCCCTTGCCCGAGTAGTCGGCCAGATAACGACCAAACTCGTAGTCGATCTCGCGGTTGGTGACACGCAGACCGCCAGAAAACGTTACGTTCTTCGCCGATACGAATTCGGGGGAAAACTGCACGTCGCCGCGCACCGACCAGTTTTCGGCCTCGGTCGTGTCCCCGAAGGCCCAGTGCGACTTGAAGAACCCATTGGCCGGATTCGTGTAGAGATCCTGATTGCCTACCAGCGTGAAGGAAGGAACTTCCCCATCCTCGGCGTCGTAGATGAATCGGTAGTCCGCCGGTGCGCCGCTATTGGGTGCAAAGCCGATTCCGTTCGGCGTCTGCGGACCGCGCACGCCGTACTGTGTGTAGCGCACGTCGTTGTTCGCACTCTGACTTTCCTGATCCGCCTTCGAGTACGCGCCCGCTGCGCTCGCACGCCAGGCACCTCCGTTGTCGAACTTGAACGTCAGCTGGAAATTGTCGGAACTGATCTCGGTGTTCTTCACGAACGAGATCGCCTCGGCCGAACTTGCGATCACAGTGCCATGCACGAGCACGCCGTTGCTGTCGATCTCGTAGGGCTGCGTGGTATCGAGGCCGGGGCTTTCCGTGCCGAACGGAAATTTGATCGACGCCTCCTGCGTCAGGATGTCGAGATCCGAGTGAAACCACAGGGCCTGCAGTTCGGTGGATTCGCTGGGGCGGAATGCAGCACCCAGGGAGAAGCCCAGGCGTTCGCGTTCTTCCTCGCGATCTGTGGTGTAGCGATATTCGGGAGCGAAGTAGTCCGGTACGGTCAGGCGGTCGGGGCGATCGGTAAAATCCCAGTCGCCGCGATTCTGACCGCCGAGCACGTCGGTCTGAAACTTCTGCTTGTCGTAGGACATCGAGGCGATGACGGCAAAGCGATCGTTGAACTCGTGACCGAACACCAGCGCACCGAGCGGCTCCCAGCCTTCGCCGCTGTCGGCATAGCGGATATTGCCGGCCAGCGTCGTGTCGCCGAGGTCGAATGGCCCACGCGTCTTAAGGTCGATGATGCCGCCGAGGCCACCTTCGCTCTGGGACGCATTGGGTGACTTGTAGACGTCGATGCCGCCGAGCAACTCGGATGGGATACTTTCAAGCGAATCCGTTTCGCGGGTATTGCCTTCACCCTGGGTGTAGAGTTCGAGACCGCTCAGGAATATGTCGCCGTTCAGCAGCGTGACGTTCTGATCGAGACCGCGAATGCGCGCCTTGGTGCCCTGACCGTTCGAACGGTCGATCGACACGCCCGGCAGACGCTGCAACGACTCTGCAACGTTCTGATCCGGAAACTTGCCGATGTCTTCGGCGGACACCGACTCGATGATCTGGTTGGATTCGCGCTTGTTGTTCAGCGCATCGGCCAGCGATGCGCGGAAGCCGGTGACGACCACCTCTTCCAGCGATTCGCCAGCAGCCGGCGTGCTCTGCGCATGCGCAGTCATTGCGGTCAGTGAGACCGCCGCTGTCATCCATGCTGCGCGAGTGTGCTTGTGTCGGATCCGCATGTTGGTTCCCCTGATGTTGCGAGTCTGATGATTCCCTGAACTCACCCGGACAGACACAGGGTGCCGGCCAGGCACTTTCCGTTACGAATTCATGCGAGGACGGCGGATCGTTCCGCCGGGATGCCTGGGCGCAGGAAAATCCCGGAAAAAGTGCACAGTCGTGCTGTCATGAGTTCCCCCTTGCCTGACTGCAGTCGTTCTGCCGGCGCCAGCCGGCCGGATGACTCCCGGCCGCTCTGTCGGCGTCCTGCGCTTCTGTCTTGTTCATCCGCGACCCTCTGGCAGGCACAGCCAGTGCGATCACCACCTGCCAGTCGCTGGCGCGATCTTGCGACCGTATGTCCATCGCTGTCAATTTCTTTGTGTCAAATGTTTTGTTGCGCCGCAGATCATTGCCGGGCAGCCGCCAGCGGTACGGGCGTACGAACGGCGTTCCAGCCACGCAATGCGACGGTGGCAGCACGAGTTTGCTGTGCCAGCACCTGGGCGCGCGAATCAGTTTTTGGGCATTAATAAATTTATTTTTGTTATTCGCCGAACAAGGATCACAGCGGCCGCGAAAGCCCGGCCGCATAAAAGACTCAAGAAGATCTGGACGAAGTGATTTCCTCCTTTATGCGGTCTTTAGCGGCCTCTTCATCTGAACTTCAAAGCACGCGCTTGAGCGTGTGTTCGAGTTCCGCAATGGCGCAGACGATGTGATAGAACGAACTCGCCGGAGCAGGCTCTTCGACGAAGGTATCGTCGAGATTCAACTTGTCGCGCCACAGGCCACGCACGGGTGTGTCGAGGTATTTCAACAGGCCCGTCGCAGCAGAGGCGGCCATCGCCCAGTATTCCGGTTGCCGCGTGGTCTCCGCCGCAATGCACGCGGCCTTGATGCGTTCGGTCTGCGGCCACAGGCGCGCAAGCGGATCGCGCACACTGCCGTCGGACAGCAGCGATGTGATAGCGACGCCGCGTTGCGCGTCGACACCGAGGCTTTCGCCGAACTGGATCATGCGCAGTGCGGGCTCCCGGCCGCGGATTTCGCCGGTGCGCTCGACCCAGCGCAGGAGCAGCCAGCCCCATTCGAACTGATGACCCGGTTCGACGATGCGCCCTTCGTCGCCGGCAACCGATTGCCAGTCCCCATCGAAGAACTCGCGCAACAGCCCGGTGACCGGATCGATGAAGCGGGTCAGCGCCAGTTCGACGACCTCATGCGCCGTCGCCTGCCATCGCGCATCGTGATCGAGATCCATCCACGCGAGACAGGATTCCAGCAGGTGCATGTGCGAGTTGGAGCTGAGCGGCAGCACCCGCGGATTCGCCTCCTCGAACCCGCCCGCGGGATTCTGGAGATGGATTCGCAATTGCTCATGCAGATCGCGTGCCGAATCACGCAACGCATCGTCGTCGAGCGTGTCGTAGCTCGCTGCAAGACCGAGCAGCGCGAATGCCTGATCGTACAGTACCGCGCGATCATCCATCAGCGTGCCGTCGGCGCTCACCAGCGTACGGAACAGCCCGTCCGGACGACGATAGTTGGCCAGCAGGAAATCCAGCCCGTGCTGCACGGCCTTCTCATGCGCACCGCTCCAGCCGAGTTCGTCCGCCACGCTGTAGGCATAGATCTGTCGCGGGTGCAGGCGCGCGCGCCGCGGCTCGCCGGTGGCGCTCCCGTCGAGATGCAAACGCTCGTGAAAGCCGCCGCGTTCGTGATCGGCGCCATGCATCCACCACATCGGATAGGCGTCGTCGAGCAACCAGCGCTTCAGCGATTCGCACAGTGCAGCGGCTTCGGGCAATGCAGAGGACATGACCAGGCTCCATCGAAACTACAGGCGGGCGGCATTCTACAGGCCCGGCCAGCGCGTGGCGGAAGCTACGTCAGCCACAGACGTGCGGCGCCACGAACCCCCGAAGAATCGCCCCAACGCGCCGGTACGATCCTGGCCTCCCACGCATCCGAAAAGACGTACGGGCGTATCGCCGCCGGCAGACGCTCGTACAGCTCCGCGACATTCGACATGCCACCGCCGAGCACGAACGTATCGGGATCGAGTGCATTGACGAGCGCCGCCATGCCGCGACCGAGCCGACCGACATAGCGATCGAGGGCCGTACGGGCAAGCGTATCGCCACTGCGCGCAGCACGAACGATCGACTCGCCGTCGAGCTTGCTGCCGCCTGACTGCGCATGGTCTCGCTGTAGTCCGCTGCCGGACACCCACGTCTCCAGACAGCCGCGCAGTCCGCACCAGCACTGCGTCGCATCGAATTCCTCGCCGGTCGGCCACGGCAGCGGCATGTGTCCCCATTCGCCGCCGATGCCATTGGCGCCTTCGACCAGCCGACCGT
>CAZBKC010000055.1:0-12831 GCA_964492345.1 uncultured Steroidobacter sp.
CGACCAGGTCATCAAGCGATAGATCCCGCAGCCGAAAATATTCCCACCACACGGACTTGAGTTCGCGCCGATGCCAGTCGAGCGTATTCGCCAGAATCCATCTGGCCTGCTGATCCTCTGTTCGCTTGGCGGCATCCGAAGGAACGTCGGCTGTCAGCCGCGCCGCAAGCTCCGCAACGATTCGCTGACGCTCATCCAGCGCTTCATCGGCTTCGATTGCCGGCGGCGTCGGTCGTTCGATCGCTGCACCCTTCGCAATGACCTCTTCACGGATTTTCTCGAGCCAATCACGGAGCCTCGCCGCCGAGACGCAATCTTCGCGGTTGTACCCTGCAATCGTGTCCTTCACTTCCGAAGTGATGCCCGATGGGTCGTTCAGCTCCAGGGCTGCCTGCATGGCAAACAAGGCACGACGCGCCTCCGCCAGCGGTGTTGATCGCGAGAATCCGTAGAACACCTCCAGATCCTTGATGGAGTACCGCTCCACACTGGCGCGAATTGCCTGCCGGACAACCGCATACAGATCGACGAACAGTTCACCGCGCAGGATGCGGTCTACTTCATTCTCACGGGTGGCGTAGCGGCCCATGAGGCGCTTCAGTGTGCTGGGTTCATACGGCGCGTAGTGATAGATGTGGAGGTCCGGATATCTCTGCCATCGATCGATGATGAAATCGATGAACTGTTCAAAGACGCGCTTCTCTTCATCACGATCGACGGCCCACGCTCCGACATACTGCTGCGCACCATCGTCGTGGGCAGAGACATAACCGAACAGATATTCCAGACCGCCTTCGCCCACAAAAGGATCACCTTCAATGTCGAAGAACACGTCACCGACAGAAGGAGTGGGCAACCGGGCAAGCCCGAGCTTCGGCCCCGGCGCGATCGCTTCATAGACAGGACGCGATTCGACACGGCCCAGTACCTGAAGTCTCGCTTGCTCTCGCGTACGCTCGTAAGACTCGCGAGCACCACGCTCGGGCTTCCACGGCCAGGGAATCGCGACTTCAGCGAGGGACGCAACCGTCTGGACGTTGTTTCGCCGCAGTTCGGCGATCTGGGTACGGGAGATTCCCGCAACGAGGCAGAGATGGTCATCCGCGCGACGCCGCGTTTCGCAATCACCCCGCCAGCGACAGATGTCGCAATGCTCCTTGGGCTCCGGATAGGTGTCGATGCCCTGCCTCGCGGCCAGAGCCTGTTCCAGACCTCGCTTGACTGAGCGGTAATAGGCGCCGAATGCCGCTGTTCGATACTGCTGCGGCTCAAACCCCGAGCCCGGCGTGACGACGTACATGTACTCCGGCAGCACGCCCTGTGATTTGTGCAGCAGGTCCGAATACAGGCAAAGCTGAAGAACCGTGCCGCCCTTGGTTTCGCGCGCCAGCTTGGTGTCGATGACTTCGTACGACCACGCACCCAATGCGCTCGGCACCTCGACGCGCCGGAGAATGTCGGTCCGCCCGCTCCAGCTGCCGTCGATGAAGGCGCCTTGAACAATGATCGGCACACCCGCGCGCATTGCGACCAGGGTCTCTTCAATCTGCGTGTTCGTTATGCCCCGAGTCACCTCGATCTCTGTAACGGCCCATCCATGGGATCTCAGGTGCTCAACGAAGCCACGCTCGTGCGCGTCACCGCGCTCCCAAAGAACCTCCAGGAGGGGATCCCAGACTCTGGGCTTTGCCAATTTTCCGTCGGCCACCTCGACGTCGAGGTTCGTAAGGTGCCGGCAATTGAGATGACCGACGAGATCGGTCGCACTGAGCTGAAGAGTCTCCCCAAATCGGATCATGAATACTCCTCCGCCATTTCCTGCTGGTCCGGCTGGCTGCCGGCTGGGGATGCATTCAAGCAGTCGTCAGTCTCAAAACATGGCACCCGTCGAACTATCGTGATGCTGAGCCAGGGGCGCGAATGCTGCCACCGCGCTATCGGTACTGAGCCGCCGCGATCTCCAGCGCATCGCGGACTTGAAGTCGCAGGTCTTCAGGCGCCAGAACCTCAACATTCCCGCCATGCCGCATTATGTCCATTACCAGTTCACGCGACTCTTTGTAAGGAATACGCAGCAGGATGGTGTGGAGTTGGAAGATTCGATCGAACTTGTCCATGGCCGCACGCGATCGAATCAGCCTTCAGCGTTCGTGAAGAAGAGGCTGGACGTCTTGCACTCCGCGCACTCTCGGAAGAAATGCTTCCCGTCCTTGCGAATCCTCTCTTTGTGCCCCTCCTGGCCGCATCCGATCCTGATGGGCGTATTGCCTTCGCAGTCCGCGCATTTGAAGTAGTAGCCATCGACGCAACCAGCAGTGCGGAAATGCAAATATGCAAACCGACGACGCCGCGTTGCAGGCTGTCTACGTGATCGTGTCGGGCCGATCGATCCAATACTCAGGTCTGCTGTGACCGTGCGCGATCGCCAATATCCAGATAACTGAGCCACGAACGATGTATGAAATGTAGTAGGGAAAGATTTTGAGGTTGACGCGTCGATAGCCGCCAGGGCGCAACCGCGGCACTTCATGGTTCCTTTCGATCCATGAAATGTGCTCATCCACTTCCGCCCAGAGTCGATAACCCAGGCCGCTTAGCTCGCCCTCATAGTACGCGACCGCATCAATGAGTTCGGCGTGGGCCTGCGATACAAACTTGATGATCATCGCGGAGTAAAGCGCTCCGTCATTTCCTTCCTGATCTGCTCATAAGAAATACCGACCGCCCGACCTTCATCAACCGCTTGGACACGGGCACGAATCTCCTCGTCCCACGCGCTGTCGACGTCAGCGCTAACGCCGGGCTTATCCAGATCGAGCAACAGTCTGACGAGCGCCAATCGCTGATGCCGCGGAAGGTCGACGATTTCCTTGGTGATTTCTTCGATGCGGGCAGCCATGAAGTAAGCCCTCTCAGCTCGGGATTGAAGATCGAGATGCGCCAAAACGAACAATCACGCTCCGCAGCTACGCCATGAAGCGCTCGCATTCTCGCATCCTTCAAGAGCGGGTTCCATCAGCCTGAAGAACCGGGGATGCCGGATAGTGACCGCCGCCCACGTTGCATTTGGCAACCGTAGCTCAACCCTCCTCCGCATTGCGGCCGAAGGAACGAGCGACATCCTTGAAGCGGATGCGACGTAGCGTTTCGGCGGCATCGATGTCGAGTCGGCGACAGCTTCAAACACGGGACAGGGATGTTTCTATCTCAGTCGCCAACTTCAGATACCGACAGAACGCATTCGCCATTTCCATCTGCCGCGGCGTCCTGCATTCCGGCTCGAACAACATTGGCGAACCCACCAGCACGCAGAGGCATACCGTCACAAATGCTGAAGATCCACGTCACTTCCCAGCTCCATCATCCGTCTGATACGCCCGTTGTTTGAACCTGAGTTTCATCGGCGTCTCAAGGCTTCTTGGCCACCACGCG
Source organism: uncultured Steroidobacter sp. (assembly GCA_964492345.1). GTDB lineage: Bacteria > Pseudomonadota > Gammaproteobacteria > Steroidobacterales > Steroidobacteraceae > Steroidobacter. The sequence continues at coordinate 3,433 of CAZBKC010000055.1, forward strand.
GCCGTTCTCCCACACATAGATCGGCGTGCCGTGCATCTTCGCCGTTTTCCGCGCTTCGCGGGCTGCGCGCCGCAGGCCGCGTGAAACAGATTTTACGAACTCATCCACATGCTTCTTCGACTGTGCTTTCGTCATGGCCCTGGCCATTTCATTTCGAATATTTCAAGTTTTATCGACATGTTTTAGGGATATGTCGATGGCATCGATTTTGGCAGGACGGCCTCAGACCATCCGCCACCGCGCCAGGTACAGCCCCCCCGTATGGCGTTCCTGATTCAGGGCACCTTTGGAGTGGCGCCACTTCCGTCGTTTGCCTGGCAGGCAGCTTCCATTTGTAACGCGATCTCAAGCTCTATCTGATGTTGCACGGCACGCTGTTCTGGCGTGAGCCGCGACCCCTCGACCAGCGTCAGGTCGAATCCCCATCGCTCTGCTTCTTCGAGGGCGCTCATCATGGAATACCCGTGGACGATCATTCCGGTCGATCGACGAGTTGCCTATATGGCTGCACTGGAGGCTGCAAGCGCAAGTCAGGACATCAAACCTTTCGCGCGATTCCTGTCTCGGTTGCTGGCAACGAAAAAACGATGAGCGCCGAAGCATCAGAAAAATCGAGCATGACCTTGCCTACTCCAAAGGTGTATGTCTTATGGCCACCAACTTTGAAGCCGAGTCCACCCTGACCGACCGTTATCAGACGACCGTGCCGGAAACGGTGCGTCGTGCTTTGCAACTCGGCAAGCGCGACAAGATCCACTATCGAATTCGTCCGGATGGTGAAGTCGTGATGACCCGCGCGTCTGAAGAAACCGAGGACCCCGTGCTTGGCCGATTTCTCAGCTTCGTTGCACGCGATATCAGCGATCACCCTGAGCGACTTCGTCAGATCGACGTGAGCTTTGTGCGCCGAGTCCAGGCTCTGGTCCAGGGCGTTGAAGTGGACCTCGACCGTCCTCTCTCGGCAGACGATGAATGACACGTCTCCTGCCCTGCAACGCGACATTTCTCTAGGGGCCGCAAAACGTGCCATCAACCACGCGTAAAGGCGCGTAAAAGAGCCCCGGGAGTCGCTTTGATCTCTTATCCGAGCCCTTCCGCCTTGCAGCCCTACAGGAAGCCCGATAGTCTTAAATAGATCTCATTTGATCCTTTATAGCGCTTATTAGGTCATATATGGACCGTAATAAACTGCCACTGTCCCCAGCTATTGACCGCTCGATCAAGAAGCTCGGCAGCGATGTTTCGAAAGCCCGCCGGCGCCGAAGACTGACGCGGGCATCTCTGGCTGAACGCAGCGGCGTTTCCGTGTCCACGCTGAAGCGACTCGAAGCCGGCGACGCGAGCGTGGCATTGGAGAATTTCGCACGCGTCATGCAGGTGTTCGGCGAACTCGATCGCTTCGCCCAGTTGCTCGACAGCGGAGCCGATGAACTGGGCATCGTCCTGATGGATGAGCAACTGCCAAAGCGTGTGCGTCCGCGTCGCGGCTCGGGGGCTTTGTGACTGGGAGGCCATCCAGGCAGCAGGTTAGGCTACATCATTGCACTCGCCAGTTACGCGCTTGGTATTGCCTTCGCTTTCCTGTTGCCGTCCTTGACCAATCATCAGACCTTTGCAGCGCCCACAATCTCACGCTGTGATTGTGCGAAGCCACACGGAGCTACACCTCCGTCCACTCGCGCAGCAAATTGTGATACACGCCGGTGAGCGCGATGACCGAGGCGTGAGTGGGGTTTTCCGCGCCGAGACGCTGAATGGCCACGTCCATGTCGTAGAGCAGCGCACGACGACCGTCGTTGCGAATCATGCTCTGCAGCCAGAAGAACGAACACAGACGCGTGCCGCGGGTGACGGGCGTAACGCGATGCAGACTCGTCGAGGGATACAGGATCATGTGCCCGGCAGGCAGTTTCACGCTCTTGGCCCCGTAGGTGTCTTCGACGACGAGTTCGCCGCCGTCGTAGTCGCCGGGATCGTTGAAAAACAGCGTGCAGGAAATGTCCGTGCGGATGCGCTGACCATTCGGCAGCAGCCGCATGGCACCGTCCACATGCGTACCGAAGGCCTGGCCGCTGGAATAGCGATTGAACAGCGGTGGGAGCACATGCAGAGGCAACGCCGCCGACATGAACAGGGGATTCGTGCCTAGCGCACGAAGAATCATTTCGCCGAGCTGGCGCGCGACGGCGCTGCCTTGCGGCAGCTGCAGATTGTTCTTGACGTGGGCGCCCTGGTGACCGGCGGTGACTCGCCCGTCCACCCATTCGGCCGCTTCGAGGGCCTTGCGGCCCTCGGCGATCTGTTCGCGGTTCAGGACATCTGGAATGGCGATGAGCATCGGGAAGTAAGCCGCCTGCAGGCAAGTCCGGGTTGCTGGCACCGGGCTGCCGGCCAGAAGACGAAGCGTATCTTCCTCTGACCGCAGCCCGCAGTTCCAGCCGCCTTCGGCCGGCCCAGGATCAGAACCTTACATCCGCGCTCAACAGGAAGGAACGGGGAGCACCGAGCGTCACACGCGAGCCTGCCCAGTTGGAGGAGATCGCGTACAGCTCGTCTGTGAGGTTGCGTACGTTCAGGCGCGCCCCGATCTTCGGCGTGAAGTCGTAGGAGACGATCGCATCGACCACGGTATAGCTCGGCAGTTCGCCGGCGTTGCCATTGGGAATGATGCGTTCGGCGTCGTCCGGACGGCCGAGCCACGACGAGCCAACGTAGCGCACGCCTCCACCCACGGTCAGCCCGATCGGGAATCGATAGGTGGTCCACAGATTGCCGGTGACCTCGGGGCTGAAAGCGAGCTCATCGCCGCTGGTACGGGTGACGGTGCCATAGTCGGCTGGATTGGCGAGACGGCGTGCTTCATCCAGGAAGGCGCTGTGCTTGCGCTCGCTGTCCATGAACGCGACGCCACCGAAGATGGACCATGCCGGTGTGATCTGCCCGGCGATCCCCAACTCAATACCCTGCACGATCTGCTCGCCGTAACCGAGCAGTTCGGTGGGCGGCAGTGGTGTTACGCGATAGTCGCGCCCGCTGATGCCGACATTGCGCCGTTCAGTGTAGAAGGCCGCCGCAGTGGTCGCGAGCTTGTCCTCGAAGAAATTCCACTTCGTACCGATCTCATAGTTGATCGATTCCTGCACCTTGGAATCCTCGCTGTTCATTCCGCTGCTCCAACCAGGGAACGCGTTGTCGCCCTCGCGCGAGATGTCCGGATTGGAGAGGAATGAACCGGGCGGAAGTGCTGCCAGGCCGACGGCAGCGTACACACTGGCGTGCGAGTTCGGCTTATAGACCAGGCCGAGCTTGCCGCTGACGGTGGTCTCGGACACCTCATAACCATCGGGCCCTTGCGGTGCGCCGGCGACTGTGCTGCTGTCGATCTCGACCTTGTAATGCTCGACGCGCACGCCGCCGGTGACGTCCCAATGCTCGCCGAACGACAGCGTGTCGTAGACATAGCCGGCGACGGTATCGATCTTGACGTCGCTGGTTTGCACAGCAGCCAATGGCGCCACCGTGCCGCGATTGGCATCGGGATCGAGAACGCTGATGGGCGTTCCCGTGCCGGGATTGTTCTGAGTGCCGAAGCGCTGGGCGGCGGATTCTTCCCGTACCAGTTCCAGGCCGAAAGAAAGATTGTGTCCCACTGATCCGGTGTCGAACCGCAGTCCCATGTTCGTCAGATTCGAAATCGATTCGCTGTCGCGCTGATAGGCCTGGCGCTGCGTGGCGACCAGCTGCGTTGCCGGTGCATAGCCTGATGGCGGCGTGTACAGCGCCTCGCGTTCGGTCTGCGACCAGCGCGTCTGATTGCTCAACGTCAAGCCGGAAACAAAGTCATGTTCGATGCGAACCAGCGCCGAGTCGGTGCTGACCTCATCGAAATCGGATGACAATCCATAGAAATTATCGCGCAGCGAGTCGGCATCGAGATTCGGATCGTGCTGAATCATGCCGTCGATGAATGCACCTGGCACGCCCCAATCCGGCACATCGTCCTGCTCGACATGCTGGTATGCAGCGATGAAACGGGTCTGCGTGCCAAGACCGAATGCAAGCGAAGGCGCGACACCCCATCCATCCTGCTGCGCGACTTCCCGGCCGGAGATGCCGCCGTCCTGAACGAACAGGTTGAGGCGCAAGGCCGTGCTTTCGGAGAAGGTCTGGTTGACATCGAACGCCACGCGCGCGTTCTCGTCACCGTCGTATTCATCGAAGGCAATGCTCGCGCTGCCTGCAATCGTGTTTTCGAGATACGGCGTCTTGGTGACGAGATTGACATAGCCACCGGCACTGCCACGGCCATTGTCGCCCGCCGGCCCCTTCACCACCTCGACCTGTTCGAGATTGAAAACGTCGCGGTTGTAGTTTCCCGAATCGCGCACGCCATCGACGAACACGCTGCCCGAGGTATCGAAGCCGCGAATGCTGAAGTTGCTCAACCCCGTGGCGAAGCCGTTCTCGCCCGCGTTGAAGGTGATGCCAGGGGTGTTGAACAACACGTCGGTCAGGTTCTGCGCACCCTGCTGGTTGAAGATCTCCTTAGGAACGATCGTGACCGACTGCGGCGTGTCTACCAGCGGTGCCGTGAACTTCGGAGACGAGACTTCCCGCAGTTCGCCTTCCTGCACAGTAATTTTTGGAAGCTGGGACTCGTTACCCTCTTCCGCGGCTTGAGCGACGGCACCCGCCGCGGCGAGGACCATGCCCACCGTGTTGGAAACACGGTGCGATACGCGTTTCGCGCGGGAAGCGACTGCTGCCATAGGGAAATCTCCGACAGTGAACGAAAACCTGGATCGTAATGCGAATCGTTTTTATTAGCAATTCACTCCGGGGTGCCCGGTGAGGATGGGGGCGAGCGAAGCGATCCGGGCGTCTTGCGCCGGCGCTGCTGCCAGGTGAAATCTTCGCCTGAGCGGATGCCGGGCGCGGAGACCCTCGCCGGGGTGAGCATCAACCCTTATTGAATCGCGGCACTTGAGCGGAGCATCTAAGGATTCGGAAGCGGCTTGCTGCAGCGGCACGCTTTTCGTCTTCCCGCGTCTTCATCATTCGAAAAATTGGGGATCCGCTTGCTCAAGTTCCTTCTGGTGGGGCCGTACGACCCGCATTGCGGGGAATACACATTTCTGGCGCCGCCGCTGGGAGTGTGGCGCCTTGCGGGTGTTCTGCGCTCGCAGGGTATCGACGCCAAGGTCTTCGATCCCAACTGCTGCGCCGGTCCGCCCCAGCGGGCGCTGGAACGCGAACTGCTGCGCGAGTCCTGGGACGTCATCGGAATTTCCACCACCGGAATGACGCTGAAATTCGATCTGGAGCTCGCCCACCTGGCCCGGCGGCTCGCTCCCAAGGCCGTCATGGTCGCCGGAGGCATGGAGGCCACGTTCAAGCCTGAGCTGATGTTCAAGCTCGGGCCGTTCGACCGCATCGTTCTCGGCGAAGGCGAGCATCCGCTGCTGGAGCTTGCTGCACGCCTGCGTACCAACCAGCCACTGGGCGGCATCGCGGGGACGGCTGAGCGCCAGCCCGATGGCCGCCTGCTGCGTGTAACGCAGCCGGCGCTCAGCCATGAACAGTTGCGCGCCGCGATCTTCGCGACGCCCTACGACTGCATGCCGTATGAGGCTTACTGGGATCGGCTCGAAGCAGCCTATCGGGTCGGCGCCCTGCCGACCAAGGCGGCCCGCGAAGCCTCGCTCGCCGAGATCCGTTCGGTCCGCCTGATCACGCTCAACTACTGCCCGATGGGCTGCACCTTCTGCTCGTCCACGAATTTCCTGCACGAAGCCCAGGGCAGCGTCGCGCCGATCGCGCGGCTCGATGCCGAAGAATGTCTGGGCATGATCGAGCGCATCGTTGCGGCGCATCCGCGCGTACGCACGATCATCTTCCAGGACGATATTTTCGTGTTCACGAAGGACCGGCGCGTGCTGCCGCTCTGCGATGCGATCGTCGCGGCGAAACAGCGCGGCTGCATTCCGCAGGAACTGCAGTTCATCAGCACCAATCGCATCGATGCGATGTCACCCGAGCGACTGACGGCCATGCGGCGCGCAGGTTTTCGTGTGCTCGGCTTCGGCATCGAGAATTTCTCGCGCAACGTGCTCGAAGAGTTCAACAAGGGTCAGATCCATCGCTATGTCGAACCGATGCTGGGCGAGGCCCTGGAACTCGGTATCACGCCGTTCCTCGATCTGATCCTGAGCTCGCCGCGCGCATCGCTGCATGACGTCGCGGAGACCCTGCGTGAAGCCTACCGCTGGATCCGGGAAGGCTGCGAAGTCGGCATGTATCCATATGTGATTCCATTCTCGGGCGCCGCCCTGGCGCGCGATCCCGCGCTTCTCCCGTACATGCAATACGCCCATCAGCATGTCGCAGGCACGGACATCGAGTGGCAGCAGCCCGCCAAGATCCTGCCGATCGATCCCCTCGTGAGCGAGGTGATCCTGCGCATCGAAAGCGACTTCGAAACACTGCTGGCACAGCTGCACCAGCGTGCGATGCACCTGCCTTCCCGCGTGCGCTCCCTGGTGTGGATTCTGGCCGCCACACCGGTCCTCGCCACGCACGGCATCGTGATTGCGGCAGAAGACGAGGTGCGTGCCGACCTCGAGGCGCGGTTGCCGCAGGTGCGCAGGGGGACGGCTGCACGAGCCGTCGCGTCCGCGTGAAGATCAATACGCCGTGGAGTCTGCTGGCTCCGCTTGGCGTCTGCGCGCTGCTGACCGGGTGGATCGCACTGTCCGCGGCCAATGTCCAGGCCGCGAGTTTTTCGCTGCTGATCTACGGTCTCGCCAATCTGATCGTCTTCACGGACGCGCTGGATTTCATTCTGCGCCTGCACGTTCGCCGCCGGCATATCGCTACAGCCCCCACCGAAGACAATCGCCATCTGTCCATCGACCTCGCGGCGGCACTGCCGGCCGGAGCGCGACAGGTCGTGCCGACCCGGCCCTACGCCATCGTCGCTTCCATCTTCAATCTCGAGCCGCTGCTCGATGAGTTCATGGATGCTTTTGCGTCCTATCGCGATCGCGTCTGGCTCATCAGCGATGGCTCCACCGACCACACGGTGCTGCGCCTGCGCCAGGCGGGCTGGCGTTGCTTTGACGACGGCGTGAATCGCCGCAAGCCCGCCGCCCTGCGGCGTCTGCTCGAACGATTGCCGGCGCACATCGAGACCGTCATGGTCGTCGATCCGGACATTCGCATCCGCGGGCGCGACGCCGGCAGTCTCATCGACCTCGAGCGCTTCATCCGTGATTTTCAGCAGTCGGGGGCTGCCGCTGTCTGTCCGCGGGTGATGATCGAGCCGGACGGCTTCCTGGCGCGCTTCCAGGCGTTCGAGTACGCCCTGGCTTTCCGGGTCGGACGCGAAAGCCTCGCCGACTACAGCATCACCTCCGGTGTCTCATGCTATCGCCGCGACGCGCTCGAGCGTGCGCTCGGGGAGCATACGCACTCGGTGTATGCAGAGGATTTCGAGAATGCCGTGATTCTCCTCAGCCAGGACGAACGCATCTACTACGACGGACGCCTCGTCGTCAGCACCGAAGGACCCGGCACCGTGAGCCGATGGTTCTCGCAACGCGTCGGCTGGTACTACGGCCTGCTCAAGGTGTACATCGAGCGCTTCGGCAGGATCTGGCGCATCAGCAAGCGCACACCCTTCGCCATGTATCACTTCGTCGTCTACCTGGGTGCACTGTCGCTGGGATTGCATCTGCTCAAGATCGTGAGCGCGATCCTGCTGGTCGTGAGCTTCGCGAGCGGCTTCGACAACCTGTTTCTCATGAACATCTTTCCGCGCAACGCGCTGATCAATCCGGCGTACTTCATTGCTGCCGTCGGCAGCTATCTGGCGCTCGGCGTGTTCGCGTTGTTTACGGTGGTACCCCGGGCCGAGCGCGCCTACATCGCTCCGATCGTACCGCTGTACCTCTTTTATGCGATCACCCACATTGCCCCGATGTCGGTGGGCTATGCCAACTGGCTGACGATGAAGCTGTGGGGCCGGCGCGTCTATCGCGACCACTACGAACCGCTGCCGAGCGCCAGCACAGCGATGACGCTGGAAGAGAAGAAAGATCTCATACGGAGAGCCTCATGACTGTGCGCGGTGTTCCGACGCCCGAGCGCTACGTACCGGAAAACTATTGGGAAGAACGCGCGCGCCGCTTTGCCGCGCAAGGCACCGGGCTGGCGGCGGTGTGCTCGTACGGCATGCCAGAGCCCTACAACCGGATGATCGATTACTGCCAGCGACTGGCGCTTGCACCGTGGCTGAACATCGATCCCGGCACGCGCGTCCTCGACGTGGGCTGCGGCGTGGGACGCTGGAGTTCGCTGCTGGCTGCGCGCGGTGCACGGGTGACGGGCATGGACATCAGTCCCACCATGATCGCCGAGGCCAGACGGCGCGTGGCGGCGAACGGCATCGCGGAGCGCTGTCGTTTCGTGGTACAGGACCTGGCGCGGCCCAGCGCCGCCGACATATGCGCGGGCGAACAGTTCGATCTCGTGCTCGGCGTCACGGTGCTGCAGCACATCCTCAATCCGGACGCGCTGCGCGCCGCCGTGCAGAGAATGTCCGATCACCTGGCGCCGGGAGGACGCATGGTGTTGCTGGAGGCCGCTCCCGCACGCGTCGCGAAGCATTGCGATACGACAGTGTTTCGGGCACGGCCGCGCAGTGCGTACATGGAACTCTTCGCGCAGACCGGACTCGAGTTGCGCGCGATCAGCGGCGTCGATCCCGCGCCGTTCAAGACATGGCTGCTGCCGTATCTGCGCGAAATGCCGCGTCCGCTCGCCATGTCGGCGCTCGCGCTCGTGACACTGGCGTCCGCACCTGTGGACGTCATTTTCGGCCGGCGCGCGGTGAAGAGCTCGTGGCATGCAGTGTTTGTCCTGGAACGCAACGCCGGAGACGTCAATGCAGCTTAGCCGCCGTTCCGCCATTTCCATCGGCGTCTTCGTACTGCTCGGCGCGTTCGTGTTGCTCGGTCTCTGGTACGAATCGCGTCAGGTGGCGCCGGGACAGGCAGTCAACGCGGTGGCCATCAACGTGACCGATGGCGGCGACCGCGGTCCCGGCACCCTGCGCGAAGCACTGTTCATTGCGGCCGCCGCCAAGAGCGAAGCCATCATTTCGGTGCGGGTGCCGAAGATCACATTCACCACGGCCCTGCCGCCGCTCGTGAACACTCGTGGCGTTCGCCTCGTCGCGGCCGGGTCAGGCGACGGGTCAGGCAATGGGGCACGCGACGGGGTGGGGGCCGAGATCGACGCGAGCGCGCTGCCCGACGGTCCGGTCCTCGACGTCGCCAGCCCCAATGCTTCGATCGAGGGCCTGCGTATCCGCAATTGCAAAGGATCGGCCATCCTGCT